>NZ_PKFA01000014.1:0-90064 GCF_002919275.1 Thermocrispum sp.
GCTGCTGGCCGTAACCCTGCTGCTGGCCGAAGCCACCCGGCTGCGGCGGGCCGAAGCCGCCCGGGCCACCGTAGCCGCCGGGGGCGCCGAAGCCACCGGGACCGCCGAAACCGCCAGGCCCGTCCGGCGGCAGGCCCACGAACTGCTTCGTCCCCGGGAAGAAGCCGAGGGCCGAGTACGCGGCGATCAGCAGGCCGAAAATCAAGGTCAGCGTGGCCCGAGTGGTCTCGGGAAGCGAGATCAAGTAGATCAGGGCGGCGATGGCGGCGACCGCTCCACCGGACACCGCGAGGATCACGCCCAGCTTGGCCGATTTGCGCAGCGCCACGAGCACGCCACCGGCCACCGCGAGGGCAGCGCCGACCGTCATCAGGACGGTGTAGATCCACGCCTCGGTCGTGCTGCACTCGTCCGGGCTCTCCCCCTTGAGTTGGGCCAACTGCTTGCACGCCTCGATGTCTTGATCGCCGATGCTGCCGAGGTCGGCCATCATCGTGATCATCAAAATGAGGACGGTCAAGCCCAGGGCGCCGATCACGGCGCCGGCGATCCAGGCGAACATCGCATTGTTCTGCCCGGGCCAGGCGCCGAAACCGCCCGGGCCACCAGGGCCGCCGTAACCCGGCTGCCCCATGGGCTGGCCGTAGCCCTGCTGCGGGAAACCCTGCGGCGGCTGGCCGTAGCCCTGCTGCGGGAAACTCTGCGGCGGCTGGCCGTAGCCCTGCGGCGGCTGGCCGAAACCACCCTGCTGCGGCGGCTGGCCGAAGCCGCCCTGCTGCGGCGGCTGCTGGCTGAAACCGCCCTGCTGGCCCTGCTGCGGGTTCTGCTGCCCGCCCGGGTTGTCCTGCGCGCTCGGCGGCGGGGTGTACGGGATCGACGGGGGCTGCGTGCCGGGCGAGACCATCTGCGTGGCCTCGCTGCTCTGGTCCTGCCCGCCCGGTGGCGACGGCGGCTTCACCATCTGCGTGGCGTCGCCCGCGCCTGCCGGCTCGTCCGGCGTCTGACCGGGCTGCACCACCTCGGTGGGCTCTGGCGCGTCACCGAACGGCGCGTTCTGCTGCTCCGCCTGCGGCTCAGGGCCGCTCGGCGGACCCCCCTGGTTCTCCTGTTGCGGATTCGGTGGCTCGGGAGCACTCATGTGGGCTCAATCCCCTTATGAGAAACGACGGGTGAAAAGCACCAACGTCGTTGGTCAGTCAGTTGTTGTCCTTCGCTGCGCCACACGCTATCGGATCATCGTGCCGTCCGCTGGAAAGGCCCCCCGGGGTGCCGGCCCTCAGCGCTGCTCGGAAGCGAAGAACGCGAGCATGTCGTGCCGCGTGATGACCCCGACCGGGCGACCGTCCTCCAGCACGAGTGCCCCGTCGGCGTCCGCCAGCGCGGTCATCGCCGCCTGGACCGGCTCGCCTGCGCCGATCGTCGGCAGCGGAGCCGACATGTGCCGGTCCAGCCGGTCGGACAGCTCCGCCTTGCCGGCGAACAGCGCCTGCAGCAGCTCCCGCTCGTTGACCGCACCGACCACCTCGGCGGCCATCACCGGGGGTTCGGCCGAGACCACCGGCATCTGGCTGACGCCGTACTCGCGCATGATCTGCACTGCCTCGGCCACCGTCTCGTTCGGATGGGTGTGCACCAGGTCGGGCAGCGACCCGTCCTTGCGGCGCAGCACGTCACCGACCGTGGCATGGCTGGACTCCGGCGGCAGGAACCCGTGCCTGGCCATCCAGGAGTCGGAGAACACCTTGGTCAGGTAGCCGCGGCCGCCGTCCGGCAGCAGCACCACGATCACCGCGTCGTTGCGGCCCTCGGCGGCCAGCCGTTCCGCCAACCGCACCGCTGCGGCCGTCGCCATGCCGCACGAGCCGCCGACCAGCAGCCCCTCTTCCCGCGCCAGCCGGCGCGTCATGGCGAACGACTCCGCATCGGAGACCGCGATGATCTCGTCCGGAACGGTCCGGTCGTAGGCGTCCGGCCAGAAGTCCTCGCCGACCCCTTCCACCAGGTACGGGCGGCCGGTGCCACCGGAGTACACCGAGCCCTCCGGATCGGCGCCGACGACCCGCACTGCGCCGTCGGAGACCTCCTTGAGGTACTTGCCGGTCCCGGAGATGGTCCCGCCGGTGCCCACGCCCGCCACGAAGTGCGTGATCTTGCCTTCGGTCTGCCGCCACAGTTCCGGGCCCGTGGTCTCGTAGTGGCTGCGCGGGTTGTTCGGGTTGGAGTACTGGTCGGGTTTCCACGCCCCCTCGATCTCCCGCACCAGGCGGTCGGAGACGCTGTAGTACGAGTCCGGGTGCTCCGGCGGCACCGCCGTCGGGCACACGACCACCTTGGCGCCGTACGCCTTGAGGACGTTCCGCTTGTCCTCGGACACCTTGTCCGGGCAGACGAACACACAGTTGTAGCCCTTGCGCTGGGCGACGAGGGCCAGCCCGACGCCGGTGTTGCCGGACGTCGGCTCCACGATGGTGCCGCCCGGCCGCAGCTCGCCGGATTCCTCGGCGGCCTCGACCATGCGCAGCGCGATGCGGTCCTTCACGCTGCCGCCCGGGTTGAAGTACTCGACCTTGGCCAGCACCAGCGGCCCGTTGTCGATGTGCGCGGTGACGGCGTTGAGTTTGACCAGCGGCGTGTTGCCGACGAGGTCGATGACGTGCTCGACGTAGTCCACGGGTCCTCTTCCTGACGTGAATGCCGACGCGAAGCTGCCACTGCCGACGGCCCGGACGGCACCTAAGCCTATGCCGACCGCGGTGACCGGGCAGCTTGCCACCGGTACCGGTGCGTCGATCAGGCCACGACGAACGACGTGACCGGCGACACGTCCGGCCATCCGGCTGGCAACCGTTGTCCGTATCGCCCGAAAGTGCTTAGCTTCCCGTCGTTCCACCGGACGACCAAGGGGTGATCATGTCCGCACGATCTTCTCGCCGGAGCAGGCTGACCGCCGCTGCGGCGGCCGCGGCCCTCGTTGTCAGCGCAGGCGTGACCGGCAGCGCGAGCGCCGTCGCCGCACCGCAGAAACCCGCGTTCACCCTGCACGTGCTGTTCACCAACGACGCCGAGTCGGCGTTGCTCGGCGTGGACGGGGACGGCAGCACGGACGAAGGGCCGATCGTCGACGACGGGCCGAGGCCCTACGGCAGCGCCTCCCGCATGGTGGCGTTGGCGAAGAAGCTGCGCGCGGAAGCCACCCGGGGCAAGCCGCCCGCGGGCCAGGCGGCCAAGCGCGGCGTGCTCACCCTGTCCGGCGGGGACAACTTCCTTGCCGGGCCGGAGTTCGCCGCCAGCCTGGACAAGGGCGTGCCGTTCTACGACTCGCTGGCGCACAAGGCGATGGGCTACGACCTGTCGATCATCGGTAACCACGAGTTCGACTTCGGCCCCGAGGTGACCGCGCAGTTCATCGACGGCTTCCGCGGAACCGTGCCGTTCGTGAGCGCGAACCTCGACGTCAGCGGGGAGCCGGCGCTGCAGTCGCACGCCGACCGCGGCACGATCGTGGCCACCCACGTGGTGAAGATCCGCGGCGAGCGGGTCGGCGTGATCGGCCTGACCACGCCGGAACTGCCATCGGTGTCCAGCCCGCGCAACGTCAAGGTCGACCCGGACCTCGCCGGGATCGCCAACTGGCACGCCGGCTACCTCGAGGCCAAGGGCGTGAACAAGATCCTGCTGGTCAGCCACCTGCAGGACATCGACAACGAGCTGGCCCTGGTGCCGAAGCTGCGCGGCGTGGACGCGGTGATCGGCGCGGGCGGGGGTGAGATCCTCGCCGACGAAGGCGACCGGCTGATCCCCGGCGACCAGGCCGAGCGCGGCTTCCCGCTGTGGGCGACCGACGCCCAGGGCAAGAAGGTCCCGGTGGTCACCACCACCGGCGACTACAAGTACCTGGGCCGCCTGGTGCTGAACTTCGACCGCAACGGCACTGTGATCGGCATCGACGAGGAGCAGACCCAGCCGGTGCGGGTGTCCGGTGTCGGACCGGACGCCATCAAGGGTGACCGCAAGGTGCGCGAGCAGGTGGAGAAGCCCGTCGCCGACTACATCGAGGGCCTGGCGGACAAGGTCGTCGCGGACAGCGCGGTGGCGCTGGACGGCGTGCGCAACAACGTCCGGTCCAAGGAGACCAACCTGGGCAACCTGATGGCCGACGCCCTGCTGTGGGCGGGCAAGCAGCAGGCGGCCGAGTACGGGGTTCCCGAGCCGCAGGTGTCGATCCAGAACGGCGGCGGCATCCGCAACGACTCGGTCATCCCGACCGGCCCGGTGACCGCTCTGAACACCTACGAGATCGCGCCGTTCGCCAACTTCGTGGCCGTGGTGCCCGACGTGCCGCGGGAAACGCTGAAGCAGCTGCTGGAGCGCGGAGTCGCCGCCGCGCCCGACGCATCCGGCGCGTTCATGCAGGTCGGCGGCCTGCGGTTCACCTACGACACCTCGAAGCAGGCGCAGGTGGTGGAGCCGGGCAGCGGCGGAACCATCGTGACACCCGGCGAGCGGGTGCAGGAGGTCGTGCTGGACGACGGCACGGTGATCGTCGAGAACGGCCAGGTGGTGGACGGTCCGCCGGTCACCATCGCGACCAACGACTTCTCCGCCCGCGGTGGCGACGACTACCCGTTCGGCGGCCTGCCGTTCACCCCGGTCGGCATCACCTACCAGGGCGCGCTCGAGCAGTACCTGACCGACGGCCTGTCCGGGAAGGTGACCGCCGAGGACTACCCCGAGGGCGGTGAGGGCCGCATCACACCGATCAACTGATCGATCGGCCTGGCCCTGCTGCGGGCAGGCGGGCACGATAAGGGGACTGGTTCGTGCCGTGGCCGGCCAAGGCCGTGTGCCGAGGGCACCGGGCCACGGCACGAACCGGGCACGAGCCACAGCCGTCTCACCGGTCCGAGGAGCCCGCCATGCCCGAAGCCGTCATCGTCGCCACCGCCCGCTCGCCGATCGGGCGCGCGAGCAAAGGATCGTTGGTGGACATGCGCCCCGACGATCTCACCGTGCAGATGGTGCGGGCCGCGCTGGCCAAGGTGCCGCAGCTCGACCCGGCCGACATCGACGACCTGATGCTCGGCTGCGGCCTGCCGGGCGGTGAGCAGGGATTCAACATGGCCAGGGTGGTGGCCGTCGCGTTGGGCTACGACCACTTGCCCGGCACCACGGTCACCCGCTACTGCGCGTCGTCCCTGCAGACCACGCGCATGGCCATGCACGCCATCCGGGCCGGCGAGGGCGACGTGTTCATCTCCGCGGGTGTGGAGACGGTGTCCCGCTACGCCAAGGGCAACTCCGACTCGCTGCCCGGCACCCACAACCCGTTGTTCGCCGAGGCGGAAGCGCGTACCGCCAAGGCGGCCGCCGAAGGGGCCGACGGCTGGACCGATCCGCGCGAGTTCGACCAGGTCCCGGACATCTACATCCCGATGGGGCAGACGGCGGAGAACGTCGCCCTGCTCAAGGACATCAGCCGGGAGGAGATGGACGAGTTCGGAGTCCGCTCGCAGAACCTGGCGGAGAAGGCGATCGCCGACGGCTTCTGGGCCAAGGACATCACGCCGGTGACGCTGCCGGACGGCACCCAGGTGACCAAGGACGACAGCCCCCGCCCCGGCGTGACGATGGAGGGCGTCGCCGCGCTGAAGCCGGTGTTCCGGCCGGACGGCCGGGTGACCGCGGGCAACTGCTGCCCGCTCAACGACGGCGCCGCGGCGGTGATCGTCATGTCCGACACCAAGGCCCGCGACCTCGGCATCACCCCGCTGGCCCGGATCGTCTCCACCGGCGTCAGCGCGCTGTCGCCGGAGATCATGGGGCTCGGCCCGGTGGAGGCGACCCGGCAGGCGCTCGACCGGGCGGGCATGACCATCGACGACGTCGACCTGGTGGAGATCAACGAGGCGTTCGCCGCCCAGGTCATCCCCTGCTACCGGGAGCTGGGCATCGACATCGACAAGCTCAACGTCAACGGTGGTGCGATCGCGGTCGGCCACCCGTTCGGCATGACCGGCGCCCGGATCACCTCGACGCTGATCAACTCGCTGCAGCACCACGACAAGCAGGTCGGCCTGGAGACCATGTGCGTCGGCGGCGGCCAGGGCATGGCCATGATCATCGAACGACTGTCGTAGGTCCCGGCACACGAAAGCGGGGCGCCTGACACCAGACGCCCCGCTTCGGCAGCTCGCTCACCGGCAGCCGGTCACTCGGAGTTGAAGATGGCCAGCAGCCGCACGATCTCGAAGTACAGCCAGACCAGCGCGGTCATCAGGCCGAACGCGGCGTACCAGGCGTACTTGGCCGGCATGCCCGCGCGGATCATGTTGTCGGCCATGTCGAAGTCCAGCAGCAACAGGAACGCGCCGAGCGCGACGAAGGCCAGGCCGACCAGCACGCCGAGGGTGCCGGTCCCGCGCACGCCCAGCTCGGCGTCGAACAGGCCGAGCAGCAAGTCGACGAGAACCAGGCCCATGGCCCCGAGCAGCGCACCGGTGACCCACTTGCGCATCCGCGGCGTGACCTTGACCGCGCCGCTGCGATAGACGAACAGCATCACGACGAACACCACCGCGGTGCCCATGACCGCCTGCAGCCCGACCCCGCTGGCGGCCGGCGGCAGGAGCGCCTCGAGCGTGCCGGTCATCGCACCCAGGAACACGCCCTCGACGGCCGAGTAGCCCAGGGTCAGCCCCGCGCTGGCCTTCACCGTGAACGAAATCGCGATCGCCAGCACGAACCCGGCCACCGCGGCCAGGGCGGTCACGATGAACACCGACAGCTGGGCACCGGCGGCCAGCTGACCGTGCGCCCACACCGCGGCGAAGATACCGGTGAGGATGGCCACGCCGACGCTCGCAGCCGTCTTCGTCACCACGTCGTCGACGGTCATAGGCCGCTCGATGGCCTCCGTCGCTCCGGGGTAGTGCGGCACCCCGGTCTGCGTGCCACCGAAACCCGCATAAGGCCCGCCGTCGATCACACCGCTCGGCAGCCTGCGGAATGCGGGGTTGCCACTTTGATGCACTACGTCCTCCTCGGGAGGTCACTGGAAGGTCTTTCCCGGCGCCTGCACCTGGTCAACGTCCGGTGTGGCGCACCAGTTCCACGGACACTCGACGATCTTCACCCTACTTGTGCTGCACGCACGACAGCGAGATCCGCGACCGGACCGTGACCGTGAGTCGACAATCGGCAACGACGGCACGAGAATGCACGTCATGACCAACTACCTGGTGACCGGGGCGACCGGGCTGATCGGGCGCCATTTCATGAGGGAAGTCCTGGCCGACCCGGAGACCGAACGGGTGTGGGTCACCGTGCGGCCCGGCTCACGGGACAAACTGGACAGAATGGCCCGCGACTGGCCGAATCGCGACAAGCTCACGCCGGTGATCGGCGACGTCAGCGAGGAACGCCTGGGGCTGTCCGAGGACGTGGTGCAGCAGTTGCGCGGCCGCGTCGACCATCTGGTTCACCTGGCCGCGCTGTACGACATCGAAGCGGACGACGAGGCCAACGAGCGGATCAACATCGCCGGAACCGCCAACACCATCGCCCTGGCCGCCGAGATCCGGGCAGGCTGCCTGCACCAGGTGTCGTCGGTGGCGGTGGCGGGTGACTTCGCAGGCACCTTCACCGAGGACATGTTCGACCAGGGGCAGCGGTTCCCGACGCCGTACCACCGCACCAAGTTCGAGTCCGAGAAGCTGGTGCGGGACCAGCACGACGTGCCGTGGCGGGTGTACCGGCCGTCGATCGTGGTGGGCAACTCGCGCACCGGCGAGATGGACAAGATCGACGGGCCGTACTACCTGTTCCCGGCCATCCAGAAGCTGGCGACGCTGCCCGCCGTGCCGTTCGTCGCCCCGGATCTGGGGGACACCAACATCGTCCCGGTGGACTACGTGGCCCAGGCGCTGCACGAGCTGGTGAAGCGTCCCGGCCTGGACTACCGCACGTTCCACCTGGTCAACCCGGAACCGCAGCCGGTGCTGGCGGTGTTCAATGCGTTCGCCAGGGCGGCGGGCGCCCCGACCGTGGCGACCACCATCGGCGGCAAGCTCGGCCGCACCCTGGTCGACGTGGTGAAGTTCACCGAGCACCTGCCCGGGGTGACCATCGCCAGGGACGCGCTGCTGGAGCGCCTGGGCATCCCGGCGGTGCTGCTGGACAACATGAACTTCCCGTCGGTGTTCTCCTCCGCCGCCACCCGCAAGGAGCTGGCAGGCACCGGGATCGATCTGCCCCGGCTGGAGGACTACGCGGCCACGCTGTGGGCCTACTGGACCGAGCACCTCGACCCGTTCCGGGCGCGCAGGCACCGTGGGCCGCGCGGCAAGCTGGACGGCAGGCACGTGATCATCACCGGTGCGTCGTCCGGCATCGGCCGCGCCACCGCGTTGAAGGTCGCCGCGGCCGGAGGGGTTCCGCTGCTGGTGGCGCGCCGCCAGGCGGAGCTGGAGCAGGTGCGCAAGGAGATCCTGGACGCGGGCGGCAAAGCGGCGATCTACCCGTGCGACCTGACCGACCACGAGGCGGTGCACAAGATGGTCGAGCAGATGCTCGACGAGCACGGCCACATCGACATGCTGGTCAACAACGCCGGCCGCTCCATCCGCCGGTCGATCCGGCTGTCGTACGACCGGATGCACGACTACGAGCGGGCGATGGCGATCAACTACTTCGCCGCCGTGCGGCTGATCCTCGCCGTGCTGCCGCACATGACGCAGCGCAAGTTCGGGCACATCGTCAACATCTCGTCCATCGGCGTGCAGGGCATCGCGCCCCGGTTCTCCGCCTACGTGGCGTCCAAGGCTGCACTGGACTACTTCTCCAAGATCGCCGCCGTGGAGATGCACGGCGACGGCATCACGTTCACCACGATCCACATGCCGCTGGTGCGCACGCCGATGATCCGGCCGACCAAGATCTACGACGCGTTCCCCACCAAGTCGCCGGACGAGGCGGCGGACATGGTCATGGACGCGTTGATCAACCGGCCCAAGCACATCGGCACGCCGACCGGACAGCTGATCAACGCCGCGTACAACGTCACGCCGGGGCTCACCGACGCGGTCGCCTACCAGGCCTTCCGCGTCTTCCCGGACTCCGCGGCGGCCGGCGGCGACGGCAAGCTGAAGATCGGCAAGGGCGAGCGGCACCTCGGCAGGGCGGCCAGCGCGCTGGTGCGGCTCACCAGGGGCTTCCACTGGTGACCATGATCGTCACTGTGGGTAACCGCGTCACCCGTTCGGGCAGCCCGACAGGCCGATGCCCGCTCCACCGGTGACATCGGGCCGTGCGAGAGTACCTTCGGAGTGGTCAGCGGCGTTCCCCGCGAGCCGTGGCCGATGAAGGAGGATCCTTGACTTCACCGACTCCGCCACCGCCTGTCCACCACGTCCCCGTGCCCGTCCAGCGGGAGTTCTCCACGCACTGGAACGGCTACGACCGCACCGAGGTGCGCACGCACCTGGCCCGTGTCGAGGAAGACATGCGCCAGCTGATGGCGGAGCGGGACAAGCTGACCGCGCAGCTGGGCTCCATGGCCAAGCAGCTGGAGGTGCTGCGCAAGGAGAACGCGAAGCTGAAGGAGCGGGTCGAGGAGCTGAAACAGCCGCCGAAGAACCTGGCGGACCTGGACGAGCGGATGCAGCGGGTGGGCAAGCTGGCGCACCTGCGGGCGGAGGAGATCACCACCAGGGCGCAGACCGCCGCGGAGGAGAACTGGAAGGCCACCGCCCAGGCGTCGATCGCGCTGCGGGAGCGGTACCGCAAGCTGCTCAAGGAGCTGGACGAGTACGCCGAGCAGCTGCACGCCGAGCACCGGGCGGCGCTGGAGGAGACCAGGGCGGAGGTGCAGGAGCTGGTGGTGGATTCGGTCCGCCGCCGGGAGGCGCTGGACGCGGAGGCGGAGCGCAAGCGCAGGGCCATCGAGCAGGAGTTCGACGCGACGATGGCGGCCAAGCGCAAGGAGCTGGAGAAGCACCTGGCCGATCAGCGCACGGCCGCCAAGCAGCAGGCCGAGCGTCGGATGGCGGAGGCGCAGGCGGAGGCGCGGCGCATCGTCGCGGAAGCCAATGCGGAGGCGCAGCGCCGCACCGACGAGGCCAGCCGGGTGGTCGACCGGCTGCTGGCGATCAGCAAGGCCGCGCACAGCCGGATGGCGGCCGCGAACCAGTACCTGGCGTCGGCGGAGGAGACGCTGAAGCCGACCGCCGAGGAACTGCAGCCGGTGCCGCGGGCCGAGGATGCCGTGCCGACTGTCCCGGAACCGCAGGCGAACGGGGCCAAGCCGGCGCCGGCCCAGGAGAAGGACGCGGACGGCAAGGCGGGCGGCGAGCAGGCCGCCGACGGGAAGACCGTCGCCGAGAAGGACTCGGCCGAGAAGGCCCCGGAGGCCGAGCCCGACGGCCGGCAGACGGCAGGCGGGAAGGCGGCCAACGGCAAGGCGCCCGACGACAAGGCCGCCGAGACCACCGTCGACGCCAAGGACGACACAGCGGACGAGCGCGAGCCGGAAGCCGCCAAGACCAGCTGAGGACCGGTCGGCCGAGCCGTCCCCGCACGGTCGTCGATTCGTGAGGTTTGCCCGTTCCGGCCCAGCCCGGCACGCGGGCGGCAGCACCGACCGCGCTGCCGGTGCGCTCAGCCCGCGTCCTGGATGCGCCGGAACGGCCGCTCCGCCTCCAGCTCGTAGGCCAGCTCCAGCAGCGTCCGCTCGTCCCCGTGGGTCGCGGCGAAGTGCACGCCAACCGGCATCCCGTCGGGTGTCTGTCCGAGCGGCAGCGACATGGCCGGACCGCCTGCCACGTTGTTCAGCGGCGTGAACGCCACGTATTTCGTCAGCCGGTCGAGCAGGTCGTCGAACGGGACGGTCGGGCTGAGATACCCCAGCTTGGGCGTGCTGTGCGCGAGCACCGGCGAGATGATCACGTGATAGCGCTCGAACATGCGCGCGTACTCGTGCTTGATCTGGTTCAGCCGGTACAACGCCTGCGGGAAGCGGTGCAACGATCGCTGGTAGCGGCGCCGCAGTCCCTTCGTGAAGCCGTCCAGCTTCTTGCTGTCGAAGCTCCGGTCCATCACGCGGCCGAACGCGCTGATGGTGAACGCGAGGAAGCCCCAGTAGACGATGAAGTCCTCGACGAACTGCGTGCTCAGCGGCAGCTCGACCGGCTCGACGGTGTGGCCGAGCTTTTCCAGCAGCACGACGGTGTCCTGCAGCGCGTCGGCGGTGGGCGCGTCGACCTCGGCGTCGGTGATCGAGCGGGTGACCAGCCCGATGTGCAGCCGCCGCTGCGCCGGCCCGCTGACCATGCCCAGGGCCGGGTAGCGCGGGTTGCGCCAGTACTGCTCGGCGGCCGCCCAGAACGCCGCGGTGTCCCGCACGGTCCTGGTCAGCACGCCTTCGGACACCAGGTTCAGCGGCATCGTCCTGGCCTGCTCGCCGTCGACGTGCCTGCCCCGGGTGGGCTTGAGCCCGACAAGGCCGTTGACCGCGGCGGGAATCCGGATGGACCCGCCGCCGTCGTTGGCGTGGGCGATCGGCACCGCCCCGGAGGCGACCAGCGCCGCGGCGCCGCCGGACGACGCACCCACCGAGAACTCGGTGTTCCACGGGTTGCGGGTGGGCTCGCGGCGGGCGTACTCGGTGCTGGCGTTGAGCCCGAACTCCGGCAGGGTGCTCTTGCCGAGTACGGTGAACCCCGCGCTGAGCAGCTGCTTGGCAACCCGCCCGTGCCGCGCAGCCGGCCGCGGCCGGTACGCGTCGGTGCCGTTTCCGGTGGGCATGCCCGCCACGTCGGTGTTGTCCTTGACGAAGAACGGCACGCCGGACAACAGCCCGGGCGCGGGGTTCGCCGCGGCCTCGACGGCCTGCTCGAACGCGGCGAACTCCACCGCGTTGAGCGCCGGATTCACCTTCTCCACCCGCGCGACGGCCGCCTCGGCGACCTCGACCGGGCTCAGTTCCCGGCGGCGGATCAGCTCGGCCAGCGCCACCGCGTCGTGCTCGCCAAGAGCATCGTCGGCGAACGCGTGCACCCTGGTGTCGGTCATCGGCGAGCTCCTTAGACGTCTGTATGAATCCGGACTCAGCGTAACCGATCCGCCAAGTGGGAATCCTGCATCGACCTACGGCGGCAAAAGGTGTCCTTGTGCCCTATTCGGACGCACACCTTACGCCGTAGCTTCAGCCATTCGGACGCCGTCGCGCGAGTCGGCGTACGCGGTAGGACACGAGGAGCTTGGCCGATGGCGCGCAGATCCCCTGCTCAACGCCCACCTGCGCCGGTAACCGGCACCACCGGCAAGGCCACCGGCGACGACGGCATGACCGACGACTTCTGCCCGGAGGCGACAGCCCGCGAAGAGGGCTTGCACCAACTGCTGCACGGGCTGCGCGCGGTCCGCGACGGCGACTTCTCCACCCGGCTGCCGCGCGTGGACGACCCGCTGATGGACGAGATGGGCACCGTGTTCAACGGCATGGTGGACCAGCTGACCCGCTTCACCTCCGAGGTGACCAGGGTGGCCAGGGAGGTGGGCACCGAGGGCAAGCTCGGCGGCCAGGCCGAGGTGCCCGGCGTCTCCGGCACCTGGAAGGACCTCACCGACTCGGTCAACGCCATGGCGGGCAACCTCACCGACCAGGTGCGCGACATCGCCCGGGTGGCCACCGCGGTGGCCAACGGCGACCTGACACAGAAGATCACCGTGGACGTCAAGGGCGAAGTGCTCGAGCTGAAGGACACCGTCAACACGATGGTCGACCAGCTCTCCTCGTTCGGCGCCGAGGTCACCAGGGTGGCGCGGGAAGTGGGCATCGAGGGCAGGCTGGGCGGCCAGGCGACCGTGCCCGGTGTGGCGGGCACCTGGCGCGACCTGACCACCTCGGTCAACTTCATGGCGGGCAACCTCACCGACCAGGTGCGCAACATCGCCCAGGTCACCACGGCGGTGGCCAAGGGCGACCTGACCCAGAAGATCACCGTCGACGCCCGCGGCGAGATCCTCGAGCTGAAGAACACCATCAACACGATGGTCGACCAGCTGTCGTCGTTCGCCGACGAAGTCACCCGCGTCGCCCGCGAAGTCGGCACCGAGGGCCGGCTCGGCGGGCAGGCCGACGTCAAAGGCGTCTCCGGTACCTGGAAGGACCTCACCGAGTCGGTGAACGTCATGGCGGCCAACCTGACCGACCAGGTGCGGTCCATCGCCGAGGTCACCACCGCGGTGGCCAAGGGCGACCTGACCCAGAAGATCCGGGTCGACGCGCGCGGCGAAATCCTGGAGCTGAAGGAAACCATCAACACGATGGTCGACCAGCTGTCGGCGTTCGCCGACGAAGTCACCCGCGTCGCCCGCGACGTCGGCACGCAGGGCAACCTCGGCGGGCAGGCGATCGTGCGCGGTGTCTCCGGCACCTGGAAGGACCTCACCGACAACGTCAACGTCATGGCGTCGAACCTGACGTCGCAGGTCCGCTCGATCGCCCAGGTCGCATCCGCGGTCGCCCGCGGCGACATGTCGCAGAAGATCACCGTGGAGGCCAAGGGCGAGGTCGCCGCGCTGGCCCAGACCATCAACACGATGGTCGACACCATCTCGGCGTTCGCCGCCGAGGTGACCAGAGTGGCCCGCGAGGTCGGCACCGAGGGCATCCTCGGCGGGCAGGCCAGGGTGCCGAACGTGGCGGGCACCTGGAAGGACCTGTCGGACAACGTCAACTCGATGGCCTCGTCGCTGACCAGTCAGGTGCGCAACATCGCCCAGGTGACCACCGCGGTGGCGCAGGGCGACCTGACCAAGAAGATCGACGTGGACGCCCGCGGCGAGATGCTGGAGCTGAAGACCACCATCAACACGATGGTCGACCAGCTGTCGTCGTTCGCCGCCGAGGTCACCAGGGTCGCCCGCGAAGTCGGCACCGAGGGCATGCTGGGCGGTCAGGCGCAGGTCGAAGGCCTGGCGGGCACCTGGAAGCGGCTCACCGAGAACGTCAACGAGCTGGCGGGCAACCTCACCAGGCAGGTGCGGGCCATCGCCGAAGTGGCCAGCGCGGTCGCCCGTGGCGACCTGACCCGCTCCATCGACGTCGAGGCGCAGGGCGAGGTCGCCGACCTGAAGAACTACATCAACGCCATGGTGCGGTCGCTGCGCGAGACCACCAGGGCGAACGAAGAGCAGGCGTGGCTGAACACCAACCTGGCCCGCATCTCCCGGCTCATGCAGGGCCACCGCGACCTGCGCAGCGTCGGCGAGCTGATCATGGACGAGCTGGCCCCGCTGGTCGGCGCCCAGCACGGCACGTTCTTCCTCGCCGAGACCACCGACCACGGCAGGCGGCTGCGGCTGATCGCCAGCTACGGCCGGTACTACGACGACCTCAGCCCCCGGCAGATCGAGCTCGGGCAGACCCTGATCGGCCAGGTCGCGCAGAGCAACCGGCTCGTGGTCATCGACCAGACGCCGCAGGACTTCCTGACCATCTCCTCCAGCCTCGGCGAGGCCGCTCCGGTCAACGTCGTGGTGCTGCCGATCACGTTCGAGGACCAGCTCATCGGGGTGCTGGAGCTGGCGTCGTTCAACCGCTTCACCGACGTGCACGTCGAGTTCCTGCGGCAGCTGAGCGAGTCGATCGGCGTCATCGTCAACACGATCATCGCCAACGCCCGTACCGACGCGCTGCTGGAGGAATCCCAGCGGCTGGCCGCCGAGTTGCGCGTCCGCTCCGAGGAACTGCAGGAACAGCAGGCCGAGCTACGCCGCTCCAACGCCGAGCTGGAGGAGAAGGCCGCCCTGCTGGCCAGGCAGAACCGCGACATCGAGATGAAGAATTTCGAGATCGAGCAGGCCAGGCAGGAGCTGGAGGAGCGGGCCCGCCAGCTCGCGCTGGCCTCGAAGTACAAGTCGGAATTCCTCGCCAACATGTCGCACGAGCTGCGCACCCCGTTGACGTCGCTGCTCATCCTGGCCGGCGTGCTGGCCAAGAACCCGACCAAGAACCTCACCGCCAAGCAGGTGGAGTTCGCCAACGTCATCCACTCCGCGGGCAGCGATCTGCTGCAGCTGATCAACGACATCCTGGACCTGTCCAAGGTCGAAGCGGGCAAGATGTACATCCACCCGGAGCCGTTCCCGCTCGAGCAGCTGCTCAGCTACGTCCGCACCACGTTCGCCCCGCTCACCGCGGAGAAGGGGCTGGATTTCGAGGTCGTGGCGGACGACGACGTGCCGGACCAGCTGGTGACCGACGAGCAGCGGCTGCGTCAGGTGTTGCGCAACCTGCTGTCCAACGCGGTGAAGTTCACCGAGCGGGGCATGGTGAGCCTGCGGATCAGCATGGCCGATCCGGACTCGCTGGCCGAGACCCCCCGCCCGGTGATCGCGTTCTCGGTGTCGGACACCGGCATCGGCATCGCGGAAGCCAACCTGGAGGCGATCTTCGGGGCGTTCCAGCAGGCCGACGGCACCACCAGCAGGCGGTACGGCGGCACCGGGCTGGGGCTGTCCATCAGCCGCGAGGTCGCCTATCTGCTCGGTGGGGAGATCCGCGCGAAGAGCAGGCTGGGCCAGGGCTCGACGTTCACGTTGCTGCTGCCCGTCGCCGCGACCGCCCCGGCGGACGGGGGTTCGCCGGCGGGCGAGCAGTTGCACACCGGCCGTGGCAAGGAGACGGCCGAGCCCGACCACAGTCGCGTGCTGGTGGTCGAACAGTCGGACGAGCAGCCGGGCCCGTTGCTGTCGCTGGCTCGTGGGGTGGCCAACGAGCTGGCCGCGGGCCAAGGGGACATCGGGTTGACCACGGTGGCCGACGCGGGGGCGGCGATCACCGCGCTGACCGCACGGCGCCATCGCTGCGCGGTGCTGGAGATCGCGCCGAACAAGCGGACCCTCGACGTGGTCAAGGCGCTGACGGAGAACCCGACGCTGCGCTCGCTGCCGATTTTGGCGGTGGTCACCGGCAAACTCACCGCGGCGCAGGACCGCATGCTGCGCAGCTACGCCCGCATCCAGCCGATGGAGCTGCTGTCGTCGTACGAGGAACTGCGCAACCGGATGCTGCTGTACTTCTCCGCGGGCGACCCCGGCGACCTGCTGCCGATGCTGCTGACCCAGCAGAAGGCCGGCGACGAGGCGGACGGCAAGGACGAACGGCCCGACGACTCACTCGACTACGGCGTGCTGCAGGGTCGCAAGATCCTGCTGGTCGACGACGACTTCCGCAACGTGCTGGCCATCGCGGGCATGCTCGAGTTCTACGGCATGACGGTGGTGCATGCCGCCAACGGCCGTCGAGGCATCGAGCAGCTGCTGGCCAACGACGACGTCGACGTCGTCCTGATGGACGTGATGATGCCGGAGATGGACGGCTACGCGACGACGACGGCGATCCGGCACATGCCGCGACATGCCGACTTGCCGATCATCGCGGTGACCGCCAAGGCCATGGAGGGTGACCGGGAGAAGTCGTTGGCCTCCGGGGCTTCGGACTACGTCACCAAGCCCGTGGACGCGGACGAACTGCTGTCGTGCATCCATCGGTGGATCACGCGGCGGGACGCGGCCAGGTCCCGGCCGGAACCGGAACCCGCCGTCGATCCCGCACCGCAGTGAGCCCTCTCCGGCACAGGCAGTGCCGATGACCAGGCCGAGGTGCCCGGCCAACCTCGAGAACGCAGGTCGCGGGCCATGCGAGCGTGCTCGCCGCCCCGGTCGGCACCGGCGGGTGTGCGCTACCTGCCCCGCGCGGCGCGCTGGCCCAGTACCCGGACGGCGTCGACCACTTCGTGGTTCGGCGCGCCTTTGACCAGGTAGTCCGACACCCCCAGGGACCGCATGGTGGCGATCGATTCATGGTCGCCGAGCGCCGAGAACGCCAGCAGCTTCGTGGCAGGCACCCTCCGGCGCAGCTCGCCCGCGGCACGCTCGCCCCCGCCACCGGGGAGCCGGATGTCCAGCACGATGACGTCCGGAGCCAGCTGCTCGGCCAGCGACACGGCCTCCTGCGCCGAACCGGCGACGCCGACCACCGCGATGTCCGGCTCGATCTCCAGCAGTGCGTGCAGCGCCGCCCGGATCGCCGGCTCGTCGTCCACGATCAGCACGCGTATCGGATCGTCCCCGATGGTCATGGTGTGGCTTCCAGCAGACGCAGTGGCAACCAGAATCGCACCGTGGTGCCCGTGGCGGACGCCTCGCTTTCCCACCACCCGCCGCCGGACAGCGCCCATTCCCGCATCACCCGGGAGCTCAGTTCGGCGCCTTCCGGCTGCCCGTCGTGCGGCCCGTTGTCCCCGACCTCGGTGAGCAGGCCGCCGTGGTCCGGCCTGACGGTGACCGTCAGCCGGGTGGCACTGCCGCGGCGCCGCACGTCCTCCACCGCGATCTGGGTGAGGCGGAAGGCCGTGAGGACGACGCGCGACTCGAGCTCGTCGGCCACCAGGTAGTCGACCTGCCCGTCCAGCGCCCACTCCTCGGCCGCGTGCAGCACGTAGGCGCGCAGCATCTCCTCGAGCGTGCCCAGTTCGAGCGCCCGCGGCCGCAGCGAGGTCACCAGCCCACGCAGCGTCGTCATCGCCGCCGAGACCGCCTCGGTCACCTCGTTCATGTGCTCGCGTTCGGCTTCCGGCAGCCGTGCGGCCAGCAGCTGCATGCGCAGCCCGACCGCGACCAGTGCCTGCATGGGGTCGTCGTGGATGCGTTCGGCGAGCCGCTGGCGGTCGAGCTCGTGCGCGTGCAGCAGGTGGTCGATCAGCCCGGCCGGGTCGGCGACGGGGCGTTGTCCGTCCAATGGCTCAGGCAGCACGCTGTCCACCCGCCGATTCGGCCAGCACGGCCATCGCGGCGTTGTGGCCGCCGATGCCGCTGACCCCGCCGCCCCGCAGCGCTCCGGCGCCGCAGAGCAGCACGCGCGGGTACTTGGTGGCCACTCCCCAGCTGCCCGGGTCGTGCTCGCCGTGTGCATACGGCCACTGCAGATCGCCGTGGAAGATGTGCCCACCCGGCATGCCCAGCTCGCCCTGCAAATCCAGCGGTGTCTTCGCTTCCAGACACGGCCTGCCCGCCGCGTCGGTGTGCAGGCAGCTCTCGATCGGCTCGCCGAGCACCGAGTCCAGCGACCGCAACGTGGCGCGCAGCGCTTCGGCTTTCGCCGCCTCGTGGTCGGCGGCGAACAGCCGTGCGGGCATGTGCAGGCCGAACAGCGTCAACGTCTGCATGCCCGCCTGGCCTTCCTCGGGCCCGAGAATCGAGTCGTCGGTCAGCGAGTGGCAGTAGATCTCGCACGGCGGCAGCTGCGGGATGCGCCCTTCGGCGGTGACCCGGTACGCCTCCTGCAGCTGCGCCAAGTCCTCGTTGACGTGCAGCGTGCCGCTGAACGCGTCGCGCGGATCCACCGCGGGGTCGGCCGGCTTCGGCAGCCGCCGCAGCACCATGTTGACCTTGAGCTGCGCGCCTTCCGGCGCCGACGCGGGGTCGCCGAGCAGTTCGCTCAGCACGCTCGGCGCCACGTTGGCCAGGATCCACCTGCCGTGCGCGGTGTGCTCGGCGTCGCGGCGGCGGAAGCGCACCTCGCCGTCGGGGTCGATGGCGGTGACCTCGGCCTCGGTCACGATGTCCGCGCCCGCCGACCGCGCGGCGTCGACCAAAGCAGCGGTGACCGCTCCCATGCCGCCGACCGGAACGTCCCAGTCGCCGGTGCCGCCCCCGATCACGTGGTACAGCCAGCACCTGTTCTGCCGCAGGTCCGTGCCGTCCAGGTCGGCGAACGTCCCGATCAGCCCGTCCGTGGCCACCACGCCGCGCACCGTGTCGTCAGTGAAGCGTTCCCGCAGCGTCTCGCCGAGCGGTTGCTCGAAGACCACCCGCCATGCCTCGTCGTCACCGACGGCCGCCCGTAGTTGCTCGCGGGTGGGCAAGGGCTCGGTCAGCGTGGGGAACACGCGCTGGGCGACACGACCGGTCAGCGCGGACAGTTCCTGCCACGCTTGGTAGTCGCGCGTCGATCCGGTCACACGGCGGAACGACTCGGCGGTCCGCTCGGCGTCCTCTCCGTCCACCAGCAGTCCGGTGGCCGCGTCGCCCCGCTTGACCGGCGTGTACGAGGAAATCCGGCGGCGCCGCAGCCGCACACGCAAGCCCAGGTCGTCGACGATTCGCTTGGGTAGCAGG
This sequence comes from Thermocrispum sp., assembly GCF_002919275.1. Lineage (NCBI taxonomy): Bacteria > Bacillati > Actinomycetota > Actinomycetes > Pseudonocardiales > Pseudonocardiaceae > Thermocrispum > Thermocrispum sp. Next base: position 19,183 of record NZ_PKFA01000014.1, read on the forward strand.
CTCACCAGGTAGGAGTACCGCGACAGCCGCACGTTTACGCCTTCGAAGGCCGCATGGCTGACCGCGGCACCGCCGGGCGACGCTCCCCGTTCCAGGACCACCACGCGCAGGCCGGCTCGGGCCAGGTAGGCGGCGGCCACCAAGCCGTTGTGCCCGCCGCCGACGATCACCGCATCGTGTGAAGTCATCCCGCGAACCTACCTCCGTTCCGCGCCGCAGCGGAGCCCCCGCCCGGCCGGACGCCGGCCGCGTCAGACCTTCGAGCGGGCGCGGGCGGTTCGTTTCCGCACTTCACGCAGCATGAGCCGATGCAACTGGTGGCTCGCCTGCGGGGAGAGACGTTCCAGCCACCAGCCCAGGCGGGCGTAGAACGGGGTGATCACGAAGCGTCGCCCGCGCCGCACACCACGCAACAGCCTGCGCACCGCCTCCTCGGTGGGCAGTGGCCTGACCGGGACGATCGTCCTGGGGTTCGGCACGCTCATGCTGCCGTGCAGGGTGGCCGTGTCGAACATGCCGGATTCCACCCAGGCGGGGCAGAACACCGTGGTGCGAATGCCCGCCTCTTCCGCCTCCAGCGCCAGCGCCTTGTGCAAACCGACCACGGCGTGCTTGGTGGCGGTGTAGTGCACCTGCAGCGGGACCGGCACCAGGCCGGCCGCCGAAGCGGTGCTGACGATGTGGCCGGAGCGTTGGCGGAGCATCTGGCGGTAGGCGATCATCACCCCGTTGAGCACCCCGCGCAGGTTGACGTCGACCGTCGTGTCGGACTCGTCCAGGCTCACCGTTTCGACTTCGCCGAAGATGCCCACACCCGCGTTGTTGACCATGTAGTCCAGGCGGCCGAATTCGGCGACCACTTCGTCGACGGCGTCCTGCACGTCGGCCCGGTCCGCCACGTCCACCCGCATCGCCCGGGCCGAGCCGCCTGCACGCTTGATCTCGCCGATCACGGCGTGCAGCGGCTCCTCCGCCACGTCGGTGGCCAGCACGAATGCCCCTCCGGTGGCCATTTGCCTGGCGATCTCCGCGCCGATGCCGCTTGCCGCACCGGTGACGATGGCCGTCGCTCCCGCGAACGGACGCGTCATGCCGACCTCCTGGTGAATCGTGCGCTGACGGCCTGCACCACGCGGGCCAGACCGGTCGGCCGCCGTGGGGTGTCCGGCTGGATGCCGAGAGCGTTGATGGTCATCGCCACCATTTCGTAGTGCCCCACGAGCATGGGGAGTTCGATCAGCTGCCGCTCGTCGAGACAGCCGCGCAGCTGCTGCCACGTTCCGGACGTGATGGATCGGTCGTGGTGCAGCTCGTCGACGGCGGTCAGCAGCGAGCGATGCCGCGGTGTCCATGCCTGCGCCGACGGACCCACCGCGACCGCCTCGATCTCGGCGTTCGTGATCCCGGACTGCCGGGCGAGCTTCACGTGGTGCTGCCACTCGTACGCGCAGCCGCACAGGTGGGCGACGCGCAGGATGACCAGCTCGGTGTCGCGGCGCGGCAGTGTCCCGCCGGGCATGAGCGTGCCGGCGAACATCAGCCATGGGCGGAACATGCGGCGGTGGCGGGCCAACGTGGTGAACAGGTTGGGCGGCCCGGTGCCCGCCGCAGCGCCGAGCGCTCCGGTGATGGCCGTGTTCACCAGCCCCATGTCGCGCCGGGTGGCCGGTGGGATCCGCGGTTGGTCCACTACCGGACGGTAACATAAGTGAACACTTTTGTTCATAGAACCGAGCGTGGCCGCCGGACAGCCGACCGCCAGCCGGACGTCCACCACTGACGGCGGGGCGCGGGTCCGGTGGAGCCGGGAGGTTGTGCTGCGTAGTCGGCGCACCAGCGACCGGCCAGCGGCCGCACTGCGACAGCGCCTCCACCACGGGCGTCGTCGGCGCACGCAGGAACCGACCAGCCAGTGCCTGCCCTCGGCCACACGCCGGCTGGCCGGAGTCTGCCGTCCTCTCGCGTCGAGCCGGCGGCGATCGGCCAGGTCTGCCGTCAGCGGTCGGCAGCGCGCGAGCGGCCTGGCCGCCACGCGACCGCCGAACGTCCGCCCTCGTTACGGGCGACCATGCACAGCGGCGCCGGGTGGATCAGGTGGGGTTGCGCCTCGGTTTGATCACCACGTTCGGCAATGGCGGCGCAGGTAGGCGGCTGGGCTCGCCCCGATAACCGTCGACCCGGCCGAAGCGCTCGGACCCGGCTTCCCAGTCCGCCCGGTACTCGACGATTTCGTCGTGGCTGCGGGCGACGAAGTTCCACCACATGACGATCTCGTCCCCGAACGGAGGCCCGCCCAGGACCAGCATCCGCGCCGGAGCGTCGTCACCCGCGCGGAGCTCGACGCTTGCGCGCCGTGGCGCAAGGTAGGCGAGCTCCGCTTCTTTCACCGGGGTGCCCGCGACCGTGACGGCACCTTGGTCGAGCAGGACGCCGTGCTCGAAGGTCTCGTCCAGCGGCAGCTCGAACGTCGTGCCGGGATCCAGCACCAGTTCCGCGCCGAGCAGCGGAGTGAAGGTCCGCACCGGAGAGCTCGCCACCCCGGGCACCGATCCCAGGAACACGCGCGCGACGGCACCATTCGCCCGCACCGGCTCGGGCACGTGGAACTGCAGGTCACGCGGGGCATGGCGGGCGGAATCCGGCAGCGCCACCCACAGCTGGACACCGTGCAGGATCTCGCCGCTCCGCGTGGAGACCTCGGAGTGGCTGATGCCGTGTCCGCCCGTCATCAGGTTCAGCTCACCGGGCCGGACGAACTGATGGTGCCCGCCGCTGTCGCGATGCTCGATCTCCCCGTCGAACAGCCAGCTCACGGTCTGCAGCCCGGTGTGCGGGTGAGGCGGGACGATCATCGGCGTGGTGTCCGGCCCGTAGTGGTCGGCGAAGCACCAGGCGCCGATCAGCGTGCGAGCGCGTTGCGGGAGCGTGCGGCGCACCAGCAGCGCCCGCGGGCCACCGAGAGGAACCTCACGCGCGGTGAGGATCTGCACGCCTGCACCCTGGGCACCCTCTGCGCAGGTGACCTCGGGCGGGCGGCTCTCGGTGTTGCTCATCGTCATCCCATCGTAGGCTCGGCGCCATGGACTCCACGGCCGCGACGGTGACCGACAACCCGGACAAGCGTCGTTTCGAGCTGACCGCCGACGGCCGGCTCGCCGGGTTCGCCGAGTACCGCCTCGATGCGGACACCATCACGTTCATCCACACCGAAGTCGACCAGGCGTTCAGCGGCCGCGGACTGGGCAGCGTGCTGGCGCGCGGGGCGTTGGACGACGCACGCAGGCGGGGCCTGCGCGTGGTCGCCGAGTGCCCGTTCATCCGCGGGTGGATCGCCAAGCACCCGGACTACTCGGACCTGGTGTCCGGCTCGGCGCCGGAACCGGCCGCCGGCTCCGCGGACTCCGCCGATCCGGATCCGGCCTCCGGACGCTGATTCCGCTTGGCCACCCTAGGGTGCACCGGGGCCTCCGGGACGTGCGCGGGCCGCAGCGCGTCGAACTCCTTGCGCAGCACCGGGATGACCTCTTCGCCCAGGATGTCCAGCTGCTCCAACACGGTCTTCAACGGCAGGCCGGCGTGGTCGGCGAGGAACAACTGCCGCTGGTAGTCGCCGAAGTGCTCGCGGAAGGTCATCGTCCGGTCGATGACCTGCTGCGGGCTGCCCACGGTCAGCGGCGTGGTCTCCATGAACTCCTCCAGTGACGGCCCGCCGCCGTAGACCGGGGCGTGGTCGAAGTACGGGCGGAACTCCCGGATGGCGTCCTGGGAGTTCTTCCGGATGAACACCTGGCCGCCGAGGCCGACGATGGCTTGGTCGGCCGAGCCGTGGCCGTGGTGCTCGTACCGCTCCCGGTACAGCCCGACCAGCCGCTGGAAGTGCTCCTTCGGCCAGAAGATGTGGTTGGCGAAGAAGCCGTCGCCGTAGTAGGCGGCCACCTCGGCGATCTCCGGGCTGCGAATGGAGCCGTGCCAGACGAACGGTGGCACGCCGTCGAGCGGGCGCGGCGTGGAGGTGAACCCGTACAGCGGGGTGCGGAACTTGCCCTCCCAGTCCACGACGTCCTCGCGCCACAGCCGGTGCAGCAGCCCGTAGTTCTCGATCGCCAGCGGAATGCCCTGGCGGATGTCCTTGCCGAACCACGGGTAGACCGGGGCGGTGTTGCCGCGGCCCATCATCAGGTCGACCCGGCCGTCGGCCAGGTGCTGCAGCATCGCGTAGTCCTCGGCGATCTTCACCGGGTCGTTGGTGGTGATCAACGTGGTCGCGGTGGACAGGATCAGCCGCTCGGTGCGGGCCGCGATGTAACCGAGCATGGTGGTCGGCGACGACGGCACGAACGGCGGATTGTGGTGCTCTCCGGTCGCGAAGACGTCCAGGCCGACCTCCTCGGCCTTGAGCGCGATGGTGACCATCGCCTTGATCCGTTCCTCCTCGGTGGGCGTCCGCCCGGTGGTCGGATCCGGAGTCACATCGCCGACGCTGAAGATGCCGAACTGCATCGCGCCTCCCGTAGTCGCATGTTGCGTTGACGCAACCGGCGTACCGGCCACGATATTCCGCCCCGGCGGGGCAGGTCCGGCCACGCCGCCGAGTGGCCCGGCGAGCACGGCCCGGGATCCGGCCGCAGGCAGGGCGGGAACGGATCAGGCGGCCCGCCCGGCCTTCTTCTCCGCGCGGCGGATGGCCTTGCGCAGCTCGGCGGCCGTCATCGTGGACCGGCCGGCGATGCCGAGCTTCCTGGCCAGCTTCACCAGGTCGGTCTTCGACGCCTCGTCGAGATCGGGCTTCCTGCCACTCCCCTTACCGGATTTCGTGGCCTTGCCGGAGGCACCCTTGCCCTTGGCCTGCGCCACGCTGCGCTGCAGGACGTCCATCAGACTGGACACCTCGGTGGGCTCGGCGGGCTCGGGCGCGGGCTCCGGCTTCTTGCCCGCCTTCTTGTCCGCCACCAGCTTCTCCACCCGCTCGGTGTAGGTGTCGCGGTAGTCCTGCGGCCGCCACGGCGCTTCCATCGCCTCGATCAGCGCCACCGCCATGTCCAGCTGCTTGCCCTTGCCCGGCCGTTTGCCGAGATCGACGTCCAGCACGTCCGCGGGATCACGGATCTCGTCCGCGAAGTACAAGGTGTCCAGGGCGAGGACACCCCGGTCGGCACGCACCGCGGTGAGGTACTGCTTGTTGCGCATCACGAACTGGGCGATGCCGACGCGGTTGGTGCGGGCCATGGCCGCGGCCAACAGCCGGTACGGGTTCACGCTGCCCTCGCCGCTCGGCCCGAGCCAATAGGTGGTGCGGAAGTGGACGGGATCGATCTCGTCCAGGGCGACGAACGACTCGATCTCGATGGAACGGGAGCGCCCGGGGGCGATGTCGGCCAGCTCGTCCGGCTCCACCACGACGTATTCACCGTCGCCGACCTCGCGTCCTTTGACGATGTCGTCGAAGCCGACGTCGTCGCCGGTGCGCTCGTTGACCCGCCGATACCGGATGCGGTCGTTGGTGCCGCGCTGGAGCTGATGGAAATGGACGGTGTGATCGTCGACGGCGCTGTAGAGCGCCACCGGGATGCTCACCAATCCGAAGGTGATCGATCCACGCCACACCGGCCGAGCCATGCTGCCTCCTCGCTGCTTGCGCAGCTGACTACCCCGCACGAGGCCACCCCACACGACGACCGGAAGCGCGCGAGTGGCCAGCACGCGACAACGCCGCCGACCGGAAGGGCTCGGCGGCGTTGTCGGCCGATGGCAAGGTCGGACGTTGCCCGGCTGTCACAGCCTGCGCACGCGGCTGGCCTGGGGGTCCTTGTGCCCTTGCGCCAGCTCGAATTCGACGCGCTGGTTCTCCTCCAGGCTGCGGTAGCCGTTGCCTTCGATGGCCGAGAAGTGCACGTACACGTCGCTGCCGTCTTCCGCGGCGATGAAGCCGAAACCCTTTTCGGCGTTGAACCACTGCACGGTTCCGCGGGGCATTCGCCATCCCTTCAGGGTCGCACTCGTTCCGCACCGTGACGGTGCGGCTACTGAACACTTTCCCTGCGAGGCGAACGACGTCGCCCACGGGGTGGGCCAACGGCGCAGGGGCCTGTTTACTTCCCATCCTGCCGTCGGCAGGCCCTACGTCGCACGTCTCAGTACCGTCAGGAGGAGCGTCGCACGGCTCAGCGCCGTCAGGAGGACTCGGACATCTCCGCGCGGCTGCGGAGCCGGTTGCCCCGCACCAGGGAACGCGGAGCTGGTCACCCCACGCCACCAGAGACAGAGGGCTGGACATCTCCACGCGGCTGCGAAGCTGGCGCGCGCGGTCAATGACCAACAGCACGAGGGCCACGGCACCCGCGACGATCGCCGCCATCACCGCCGATCGGGAGCGGGGAAATCGGCGGCGTCCACGGTGACCGGCGCGTCGGCCGCGCTCACCACGAAAACGATGCCGCCGACGCCGCAGTGGCCGTTGAGTTTCGCCTCCGCCTGCGGGCCATTCTGCGCCGCGGACGCCCCCGGTCCGCCGAACAGGTTCCCGGCCGAAATCGGCTCGAGTGCTTTCGTGCCCCCGACGGGACTCGAACCCGCACTCGATCGGTTTTAAGCCGACTGCCTCTGCCAATTGGGCTACGGGGGCGAAAAAAGCCTATCGCGCCGCAGCTGGCGGCTTCCGGTCCGCGGACGGCCCATGCGGGCGCGCTTTCCCGTGGCGGCGGGCAGTCGCGCTGACCAACGCCGGCGTGCTCCCCAGTGACCGGCCGGAGCGGGGGTGACGATCGAGACACATCCGCCGTCTTATACAAGCGTGTAAAATCTGTCCGCATGGTGGCGCAGCACACAGACGTCCTCATCATCGGCGCGGGCCTGTCCGGGGTCGGAGCGGCCTGTCACTTGCGCCGGGAGCTGCCCGAGATCACGTTCACCATCCTGGAGCGGCGCGACTCGATCGGCGGCACCTGGGACCTGTTCCGTTATCCGGGGGTGCGGTCCGACTCGGACATGTACACCCTCGGCTACCGGTTCAAGCCGTGGCCGGGACAGAAGGCCATCGCCGACGGGCCGTCGATCCTGCGCTACGTCCGCAAGACCGCGTCGGAATACGGCATCGACCGGCACATCCGCTTCGGGCACCGGGTGGTGGCCGCCGAGTGGTCCAGCGACGACGCCGTCTGGCGGGTCACCGCCGAGCACGAGGGCGAGAAGGTGCAGTTCACCTGCAACTTCCTGTGGTCGTGCAGCGGCTATTACGACTACGACAGCGGCTACACGCCGCAGTTCGAGGGCGTCGAGGACTTCACCGGCACGGTGGTCCACCCGCAGCATTGGCCGGAGGACCTGGACTACGCGGGCAAGCGGGTCGTGGTGATCGGCAGCGGGGCCACGGCCGTGACGCTGGTGCCCGCCATGGCGCTCGGCGAGAACGCCGCCGAGCACGTCACGATGCTGCAGCGCTCACCGACCTACATCGTCACCGCACCGTCCCAGGACCCGCTGGCCACGCTGCTGCGCAGGTTCCTGCCCGACAAGGCGGCCTACGTCGTCAACCGCTGGCGCAACATCCTGGTGCAGACCGGTCTCTACCAGCTCAGCCGCCGCCGACCGCAGCTGGTGCGCAGACTGCTCAAGCGCATGGCCGCCCGCCAGCTCCCGCCGGGCTACGACGTCGACACGCACTTCTCGCCCAGCTACGACCCGTGGGATCAGCGCATGTGCCTGGTCCCCGACGGCGACCTGTTCAAGGCCATCCGGTCCGGCAAGGCGGACGTGGTCACCGACCACATCGACCGGTTCACCGAGAAGGGCATCCGGCTGCGGTCCGGTGTCGAGCTGCCCGCGGACATCATCGTCACCGCCACCGGGCTGAAGCTGCTGGCGTTCGGCGGCATGACGCTGACCGTGGACGGCAAACCGGTCGAGCTGTCCGACCGCATGGCCTACAAGGGCATCATGCTGTCCGGGGTGCCGAACTTCGCCTACATCATCGGCTACACCAACGCCTCGTGGACGCTGAAAGCCGACCTGGCCTGCGAATACGTCTGCCGGGTGCTGCGGCACATGCGCACCCGCGGCCACCAGCGGTGCGAACCGGTACCCGAGCCGGACGTTCACCCCGAGCCGTTCATCGACCTCAAGGCCGGCTACGTGCTGCGGTCGCTGCACGAGCTGCCCAAGCAGGGCGACCGGACGCCGTGGCGGCTGCGGCAGAACTACCTGCGGGACATCCCGGAGCTGCGGCACAGCCCGGTGGAGGACGGCGTGCTGACGTTCAGCCGCTGACCTCCGGCCGGCACGCCGCTCCCTCCACGCCGCGGAGATCCGTCAATCGTTCCAGAGCGACGGCATGGCCAGTGGAGGCCTGCTCGCAGGTGGCGCGAACGGCACGCCCGGTCGACGCTCTCACGCGGCGTCGACGTCTGCCTCCGTAGCGGTGTCCCCGCTCTTCGTGACCGCCGCCTGCTCGCGAACTTCTAGATGTCCGGCTTGCTGGCCCGCTGGAACTCCGCGAGCGGGTCGTGCAGCTGGCCCAGCGACAGGATGTCCCGCCGGAACAGCCCGCCGAGCAGCCAGTCGAACGTGATCCGGACCTTCCGGTTGAACGTCGGCATGGCCTTGACGTGGTACGCCCGGTGCATGGCCCACGCCGGCCAGCCCTTGAGCTTGAAACCCAGCGTGTCGGCGACGCCCTTGCCCAGCCCGAGGCTGGCCACCGAGCCCAGGTTCTTGTGGCGGTAGTCCTTCAGCTCCTTGCCGCGCATCCACCGGATCACGTTCTTGGCCAGGTGCCGCGCCTGCCGCACCGCGTGCTGGGCGTTGGGCGGGCAGACCGCGTTCGAGTCCTCCTCGATCCTGGACAGATCGGGAACGCCCGCGCAGTCGCCTGCCGCCCACACCTCCGGCATGTCCACCACCTGCAGCGTGGCGTGCGTCCGCACCCGGCGCCGGTCGTCCAGCGGAAGGTCCGAGTTCTTCAGCACCGGGTTGGCCTTCACGCCCGCGGTCCACACGATGGTGTCCGACTCGAACTCGGTGCCGTCGGAGAGCACCACGCGGCCGTTCTCGAACGACTTGGCCAGCGTCGACAAGTACACCTCGACACCGCGCTTCTCCAGCGCCCGCACCGTGTAGGCGCCCAGCGTCGGGCGCACCTCGGGCAGGATCCGGTCGGCGGCGTCGACGAGCACCCACCGCAGGTCCTTCTCGTCGATCGTCTCGTAGAACCGGCAGGCGTAGCGGGCCATGTCCTCCAGCTCGCCGAGCGCCTCGACGCCCGCGAACCCGCCGCCGACGAACGTGAAGGTGAGCTTTCTCCGCCGCACCTCCGGGTCGGTCGTGCTGGCCGCCTGGTCCATGCGCGAGATCACATGATTGCGCAGCCAGATGGCCTCACCGATGCTCTTGAAGCCGATTCCCTCCTCGGCCAGGCCGGGAACCGGCAGCAGACGGGCGACCGAGCCGAGCGCCACGATCAAAATGTCGTAACCCAGCTTCTTGGTCTCGCCCGCCGCGGTTTCCACGGTGACCGCGCGATCGGCGTGCCGGATTTCCTGCACGCGCCCGTTGAGCACATGGCATCGCCGCAGCACCTGCCGCAGCGGGACCACCACGTGCCGCGGTTCGATCGATCCGGCGGCTGCCTCCGGCAGGAACGGCTGGTAGGTCATGTGCGGTTGCGGATCGACCACGGTCACCGACGCCTCGTTGGCGCGCAGCCTGCGCTGCAGACCCAGCGCGGCATACAGTCCGACGTAGCCTCCGCCCAGGATCAAAATGCGTTTCGGTCCAGCCTTCTTGGCAGCCATGCCACTATCGTCGCACTCCCCCTGTCCGCGCGCCGCCGGAACGGGGGCCGAATGATCGCGTGCGTCACAGTCGGGCAACCGATTTCGCCCGGCGTAACACGTCTTTGATCATTTCCGGCGTAAGTTTTCCGGTGAAAGTGTTCTGTTGCGAAACGTGATAGCAACCGAACAAACGTAGTCCGTCGATGTCGTATTCGACACCGTGTCCAAATCGTGGACGGGGACGGGGCACCTGCCAGCCCGCCGGCGCCAGCGCGCTCAGCGTGGCCTGCCAGCCGAACCCGCCCAGCACCACGATCGCCCGCAGGGTCGGGGCGAGCAGCTCCAACTCACGTACCAGCCACTGACGGCAGGTGTCCCGTTCCGCCGGGGTGGGTTTGTTGGCCGGCGGAGCGCACCGGACCGGGGCGGTGATGCGCACGCCGAACAACTCCAACCCGTCACCGGCGTGCGTGCTGGTCGGTTGGGAGGCCAGGCCGACGTCGTACAGGGCGGCATAGAGAACGTCACCGGAACGGTCCCCGGTGAACATCCGGCCGGTGCGGTTGGCACCGTGCGCCGCTGGTGCCAGACCGATGATGGCCAGCGCGGCGTCCGCGGGTCCGAAACCCGGCACCGGCCGTCCCCAGTACTCCTGGCGGGCGAACGCTGCCCGTTTGGTGCGCGCGACCTCCTCGCGCCACGCGACCAGGCGCGGACACGCCCTGCAGTGCGTCACCGCCTGGTCGAGCTCCCCGATGCTGGTCGCGTGCACGCCGAATTCGATCACTTCCCCAGTGTGGACGCTTTAGTGTTGCGGCATGACATCCCCTGCCGACGAAACCCGACCCGAGGAGACATCGACGACCGAGACCACCGGCCAGCCCGAGGAACCCGTCGACGAGCTGGTCACCACGCACCACACGCTCGAACTGCCCACCGGCCCGCTGCGGTACACCGCCCAAGCCGGGCGCGTGGTGCTGCGCAAAGAGGTGTTCACCGACGGCAAGTCCGAGGGGTTGAAGCCGGTCGCGGCGATCTTCCTCACCAGCTACACCGTGGACGACGCCGACCCGACCCGGCGGCCCGTCGTGTTCGCGTTCAACGGCGGGCCGGGCACCTCGAGCGCCTGGCTGCACCTCGGGCTGCTCGGACCGCGCCGGGTGGTCTCCGGTGACGTCGGCGCCATGGAACCTCCGCCGTACGGGCTCACCGACAACCTGGAGACCCTGCTGGCCCACGCCGACCTGGTGTTCGTCGACCCGGTGTCGACCGGCTACTCGCGCCCGGTGAAGGGCGAACCGGACAAGGACTTCCACGGCTTCACCGGCGACATCGAGTCGGTCGGCGAGCTGATCCGACTGTGGATCTCCCGCAACGGCCGCTGGCTGTCGCCGAAGTTCCTGGCCGGCGAGTCCTACGGCACACTGCGCGCCTCCGCGCTGGCCGAGCATCTGCAGACCCGCTTCGGCCTCTACCTCAACGGGCTGATCCTGATCTCGGCGGCGCTGGACCTCGGCACGCTGATCGCCGACGGCCACAACGACCGCCCGTACCCGCTGTTCGTCCCGACGTACGCGGCGATCGCCCACTACCACGGCCTGCACGGCGACCGCCCGCTGGCCGACGTGCTGCGCGAAGCCGAGGAATTCGCCTCCCGGGAGTACCCGTGGGCGCTGGCTCAAGGTGCCCGGCTGTCCGCCGAGGAACGCGCCGACATCGCCGCCAAGCTCGCCCGGCTGACCGGCCTGTCCGCCGATTACATCGACCGGGCCAACCTGCGCATCGAGCACATCCGGTTCTTCACCGAGCTGCTGCGCAGCCGGCGCAAGGTGGTCGGCAGGCTGGACGCCCGCTTCACCGGGCCGGAGGCCGACTACGCACGGGAGCGGTTCAGCTCCGACCCCACGATGGACGCGCTGCTCGGCCCGTATGCCGCGGCGTTGAATCACTACGTACGCGCGGAGCTGAACTACCACAGCGACCTGCCGTACGAGGTGATCAACCTGCGGGTCAATGCGAAGTGGTCGTACGCCGAGTTCGAGGGCAAGCACATCAGCGTGGTGGACCGGCTGTCCGCGGCCATGCGCGCCAATCCGCACCTGAAGCTGCACGTCTCGTTCGGCTACACCGACGGCGCCACCCCGTACTTCGCCGCCGAGCACAGCCTGGCCCAGCTGGCCATTCCCGACGAGCTGCACCAGAACATCGAGCGGGCGTACTACCCCGCCGGGCACATGATGTACGTACACGACGAGACCCGCGTCCAGCAGGCCGCCGATCTCGCCGCCTTCGTCCGGAGCGCGTCGAACCGGTAGCCCGATCACGCACAGCACACCCGAGGGCCGCGTTGCGAGCGTCAACGCGGCCCTCGGCATGCCCTATTCCCGCAGCTCATGAGGGCTTCCCCACATACCGTTAGCCAAGGTAATGAGCTAAACTAACTATGTCTCGTCACGCTACGCTGTCAGGAGGCGAATCCACCCCAGTGCGTCAGATGTTCCGCTCGCTGCGGCACCGTGACTACCGGCTCTACTGGTCGGGAATGTTCGTGTCCAACGCCGGAACGTGGATGCAACGGGTCGCCCAGGACTGGCTGGTGCTCGTCACCCTCGGCGGTGGCGCAACGGCCGTCGGCATCACCACCGGGCTGCAATTCCTTCCCTTCCTGCTGGCCGCGCCGTTCGGCGGGGTACTGGCCGACCGGCTGCCGAAGCGGCAGCTGCTGATCGCCACCAACGGCTTTCTCGGCCTGGTCGCCCTCGTCCTCGGTGTGCTGGTGGTGTCCGGCCAAGCCGAGATCTGGCACGTCTACGTGCTGGCTTTCCTGCTCGGCGTCGGGACGGCATTCGACAACCCCGCACGGCAAGCGTTCGTGTCCGAGCTCGTCGGCCAGGAGGACATCACCAACGCCGTCGCGCTCAACAGCGCTTCGTTCAACGGAGCCCGGCTGCTCGGGCCCGCGGTCGCCGGTGTGCTGATCGCGGTGCTCGGCCCCGGTCCGGTGTTCCTGCTCAACGGCCTGTCGTTCGCCGCCCCGATCATCGCGCTGCTGCTGATCAAGCCGTCGGACGTCCCGAGCGATGCCACTTCCGACGACCGCGACGGCCCGCTGGCCAGGATGGCCGCCGGTGTCCGCTACCTGCGCGGCCGCCGCGACTTGGTCATGGTCATGGTCGTGATGTTCGGTGTCGGCACGTTCGGCATGAACTTCCAGATGACGAACGCGCTGATGGCGGCCGACGTCTACCACCGCGGCCCCAGCGCGTACGGCCTGCTCGGCACCATCATGGCCATCGGAACGCTGTCCGGCGCGCTGCTGGCCGCCCGGCGCAAGGCGCCCCGCCTGCGGGTCGTCCTCACCGGCGCGGTGTCGTTCGGCGTGCTGGAGGCGGCATCCGGCCTGATGCCGTCGTACGAACTGTTCGCGGCCGCCCTCGTGCCCATCGGTGTGCTCACCATGACCGTGCTGACCTCGGCCAACGCCTACATCCAGACCACCGTGCCCGCGGCCATGCGCGGCCGGGTGCTGTCGCTGTACCTGATGCTGCTGATGGGCGGGACCCCGGTGGGCGCGCCGATCATCGGCTGGGTGGCCGGCGAGCTGGGCGCCCGCTGGTCGCTGCTGGGCGGTGGCGCGCTGACCGTGGCGTTCACCGTGGCGGCTTACCTGGCGTTGAACACGCGCCCGGAGCCCGGTGTGCGGGCTTTGCTCGTCCATGCCCACCTGCGTCCGCTGCACACCGCCGCGAGAACGCGGTCCGACGCTCCCAAGGTGGCCGCTTGACCGGCATCCGCGAACCGGCCGCCTGACACCCACGAAGCAAGGGCCCGAGCCGCCACGCTCGGGCCCTTGCGCATGCTCGAACCCCTGAGGCCACGTGGGCTCGTGCCCGGGTCGGGTCCGGTTCGCATCGGCGACGGCGCGCGAAGTCGCCGGACACCCATGGCCCGGCTCCGCTCAGCATTCGTCGCCCCGCGGCAGGACATCTCGACGCCGTGGCCTCCCAGCTCCTGCCGCACAGTTCCCGATTGGCGAACGGGAGGCCCCGCCCAGCGGCGGCGCCGCTGTGGCGGCAACAAAGCAGAGCCCTCCGGACGGGAAGTCCGAAGGGCTCTGCCCATGGGGTGGAGTGATGGGGGTCAGTTGTTCAGGTAGGACGCGCCGTGGCGGACCGCGCCGTAGGCGTCGACGACACCGTGGCCGTAGAAGCCGTTGAACTCCCAGCCACCCTCACAGGTCGCGGTCCAGGTCTCGTCGCGACCCTCGTTGATGTAGTCGACCGTGCGCGGAACCGGGCACGGAGTGGCGATCGCGGTGCCTTCCAGGACCGCACGCACCTTCTCCGGCTCCAGGCCGAAGTCGGCGCCCTCACCGGAGCCGTACTGCGACACGATCAGCGCGGCCACGCCCGCGGCATGCGGGGAAGCCATCGACGTGCCCTGCAGCGGCTGGTAGTAGGCGTACTCGCCGTCCTCGGTCTCGACACGCTGGACGCCCCACGCTTCGCCGAGCTCGGTGATGTTGCCGTCCTCGTCGATCGCGCCCTCGGCCAGCGCCACGTTCTTCGGGTACGCGGACAGAATCAGGTTGTCGTTCTGCGCGAAGTCGGGCGTGCCGTAGTAGTCACGGTAGTAACCACCGGGCGCGGACACCGAGATCCGCTCCAGGCCGTAGCTGGAGTAGTCCGCCTTCTTCTTCGACGGGCCGAGCGCCGACACGTTGATCACGTTCGGGCCCTCGGTGGGCATGCTCAGGCAGGTGTCGTTGTCGATCTCGCGCGTCTTGGCGACACCCGACGGGAAGTTCGGGCTCGAGGTGTCCGGAAGCGGGTTGCCGCTGTCCTCGTGCTGGTTGCCCAGCGCCGACACCAGGGTCACGCCCTTGCTGTGCGCGTACTCCAGCGCACGGGTGACCGCTTCCTTGATGGTGCGCTGCGCCGCCTGCTCCTCCGGCGAGTCCTCCGGGTGAGCGTCGCAGTTGTACAGCCACGGGTCGACGTAGAAGCTCATGTTCACCACGTCGATGCCGTGGTCGCCGGCGTAGGTCAGCGCGTCCACCACCGGCTGGACGAAGAAGTAGCCGGCGTCCATGCCTGCCCGCAGGTTGACCAGGGTGACGTCCGGAGCCACGCCGGAGATACCGAGGTCGTTGGCCGCGGCGGCGATGATGCCCGCGACATGCGTGCCGTGCCCGTTGTCGTCGTGGTCGGCCGGGTCGACACAGCCGCGGAACTCACACGGGCCGTCCACCGGCACGCCGTTCGGATCGGTCGGCATGTCCACGGTGAAGTTGCGCGACAGGTCCTTGTCGAAGTTCGGGGCGATGTCCGGGTGCGAGCCGTCCACACCGGTGTCGATCACGCCGACCAGGACCCGCTTGTCGCCGGAAGTGACGTCACGCGCCAGGTCCGCGCGCACCATCTTCAGGCCCCACAGCTGGTCGTCCAGCGGGTCCATGGTGGACCGCTTGCTGCCCTGCTTGGCGGCCCGGTTGGTGCCCTTCCGCTGCTTGGCCTTGCTGTTGCGGTGCTCGGTCTCGATGCTCTTGAGCTGCTTGGCCTTCTTCTGCAGCTTCGGCGCGACGCCGATCGCCCTGGCCTTGGTCGCGCCGTAGACCGCGTCGTCCTTGGTCACCGCGGCCGTGAAGCCCTTCTCCGGCGCCCGGACCGTCAGCAGCCCGACGGCCTTGTTGGCCTTGACCACGGTGCCGCCCGCCGCTTCCACCGCCTCGGCCACTTCGTCGAGGTCGGCGCCACGCTCGGCGAGCACGTTGAACTCGACGGTCTTTCCGGACACTGCCGGAGCCGCCATCGCGGGCACGGCCACCGCCGCGGTTCCCCCGGCGAGGGCCGCCGCCACCGCGGCGACGATCAACTTCCGTTTGTTCATCCGTTCCTCCGCCCTGTATGGGATGGGGTGAACTTAGTGCACTCTGCGCCGGAATGTGGGGACTTTGCCACGATCGACGTGAGCCATTCGGAGTAGTGGAAACCTGATCGTTAGCGCCGGCAAGCGAATGTCCAGGTCAGCCGACCGAGTGTCACTCACACGTGGCGGCGGGACGGCCCGTCGTCGAGCCGGACGTCTGAAGGGGAAGCGGATTTCGCCAGCCTGACTTCCCCGGAAACGGACCGGAGGGCACTCGCCAGGCAGCCGGGCGCGGCGGCTCGGCAGGGGCGGCCTAGGCCGGACCACCCCAGCCAACCGCGCCGCCACCACGACGGCGCAGCCCGACCGACTGCACCGGCCTAGCGCGGCTACGCCAACACGCCATCGACCCGGCTGGTCCAGGCAGGCGCACCGCCACGGCGCCAGCACATCCCCAGCGGAGCTACGCCACTCAGGCACCGCACCGCAGCCGTACCACCCCACGAGCCAGCACCACCACCCACGCACGCACCCCCACCACAACCGCACACCCCCAGCCGACCCACACCACTCACGAACGTGTCACGGCCACGACGCACTACCGACCTAGCTGCACAAACCAAGCGCGCCGCGACGGTGACAACCCCGGCCTAGCTGCCTGAGCCAGGCAGCCTGTGACGCAGCCGGTGATCAGTGCACGACACGGCCGCGTCTCACCCGCGTGACGGCCAATGAAAGCGGCGCGCCTGCAGACGTCCAGCGCAAAGCTGCGCAAGCCACGACATGTCCCGCGAAGAAGCCGAACGCTTCCCTCCCGGCCCCACTGCGCGGGACAGGCGTCAGTCGGCCAGGCTGAGAGCGATTCCGTCGAGGATGTCGTGCTCGCTGACGTGCAGGTCGACCGGCCCGCCGCGCTCGGCGAGCATTTGCCCGATCGTGTGCACCACCAGGGCACCCCCACCGATGACGTCCACCCGCCCGGCGTGGATCACCGGATTGGCCGCGCGCTCTTCGTGGCTTTGCGCAAGCAGCTCGTTGGTGACGCGCTCCAGCTCCCCGGGCGTCAGCGTGGACTGATGGATCCTGTCGCGGTCGTAGCTGGGCAGCCCCTGAGCCACACCGGAGAGCGTGGTGACCGTCCCCGCGACACCGATCCAGCGCCGGGCTCGCGACACGTCCACGGCGTCGAACGCTTCCGTCAGGACCTTGCGGGCGAACTCGCGACCTGCGGCGATCTCCTCGGCTGTCGGCGGGTCGGACTTCAGCACCCGCTCGGTGATCCGCACACACCCGACGTCGACCGATTTGGCCGCGAGGACCTTCGCCTCGCGCCCGTCCCACTCGCCGAGAACCAGCTCGGTCGAACCACCGCCCACGTCGACCACCAGGAACGGCCCGTCGTCCGGGTCCTGATCGGCGACCGCGCCGGTGAACGACAACCGCGCTTCCATGTCCCCGCTGATCACCTCGGCCCGGACGCCGAGGGTTTCCTCGGTCATGGCGAAGAAGTCCTCGCGGTTGCCGGCATCACGGGTGGCGGAGGTAGCCACCATGCGGATGCGCTCGACGCCCTTACGCCGCGCGGCGACGGTGTAGGCAGCAAGCGCCTGCCGGGTGCGCTCGATGGCCTCGGGCGCGAGCCGGCCGGTGGCATCCACGCCCTGGCCGAGCCGCACGATGCGCATCTCCCGGTGCAGGTCGCGCACGTACCAGGTGCCGTCGAAATTGGGCATGAGCTCCGCGACCAGCAAGCGGATGGAGTTCGTCCCACAGTCGATCGCGGCAACCCTGGTCATGGGCTCAGCCTAACGGTCGCCCGCGGCGCCACGGCGGCAGGGAACGAGCTTTCCCGGTGGACGCCACGGCGGCAGGGAACGAGCTTTCCCGGTGGACGTCGCGCCCGGACGCCACGACGCGTTCGCGAACCTACCGGCCCGGTGTGCGGCCGGTCATTCGGCGGCGCAGTCTCCTGCCGGCCAGTCCTTGCTGATCAGGTCGAACGTTTCGTCGCCGAACGGGTTCACGCCGGGCCCCACCGCCAGCCGGTGGGCCAGGTGAACGTGCAGGCACTTGACCCGCGTGGGCATGCCTCCCGCGGTGACCTGGTGGCCGAGCGGTTCGATCGCGTCCCGCTCCGCCAGGTACTGCTCGTGCGCCCGCCGGTACGCCGCGGCCAGCTCGTCGTCGGTCGCCAGCCGCGCGGTCATCTCCCGCATGATCCCGCTGGCCTCGAGCCTGCCGACCAGCGAGCACAGCCGCGGGCAGGTCAGGTAGTACAGCGTCGGGAACGGTGTGCCGTCCTCCAGCCGAGGGTTGGTCTGCACGACCGCGGGATGCCCGCTCGGGCAGCGCGCCGCGATGGCCCGCATCGCCCGCGGCGGCCGGCCCAGCTGCTGGCGGACCACCTCCCGGTCCGCGTCGGTCACCGGCTCGAATTCCCTGCGCATGGCCGTCGAGACTACTTGGTCGGCTGGGGTCACTTCGCCGGCACCGGGCGCGCCTGGTTCACTTCGCCACCCCGGCCCACAGCTTCTCGAACCACGCCTCGTCGACCTTGTCCCGCTTGCCCGGCTCGCTGGTGCCGTCCGTCCAGGCGTCCCCGGGCAGCTGCACGATGTAAGGCGTCTCACCGGGCATCACGTACCGCAACCGCCTGCGCGCCTCGGCCTCGATGTGTGCGGGATCGGACAGCTCCCGCTTCCTGCGCTCCAGCTCGGCCACCTTGCCGACCAGCTGCTGTTTGAGTTCTTCCTGTTCGGCGACCTCGGCCCGCTGCGCCAGATACGTGCGCAGCGGCACCGCCAGGGTGAACGCCAGCGCGCACACCACGAGGGCGGCGATCGCCGCACGACGGGTCGACGTCAACCCGAGCGCACGCGCCGCCCCGGCCAGCCGCTTGCTGCGCACGCCTTCGGCGACCCGGGCCCGCACGGTCGTCCTGGCGCGGGTCCGGGTCGCGGCGCTCGGGCCGGGCCGAGGCCGGCCGCGCGTGAGCTCCGGGCGACGCGACGTGCCCCGTGGGGCCCGCCGTTGGTCAGGTTTCGCCCGGGTCATCGTCCTGCCTTATCCGTTCGCACCGTCGGAGCCGTTCGACCCGCTCGCGGTGAAGCGGGGGAAGGCCAGGTCACCGGCATACCGCGCGGCGTCGGCCAGGTTCTCCTCGATGCGCAGCAGCTGGTTGTACTTCGCGGTGCGCTCGCCACGAGCCGGCGCCCCGGTCTTGATCTGCCCGGCACCGCTGGCCACCGCCAGGTCCGCGATCGTGGTGTCCTCGGTCTCGCCGGACCGGTGGCTGATCATCGACTTGTAGCCGTAGGAGGTGGCCAGCGCGATGGCGTCCAGCGTCTCCGACAGCGTGCCGATCTGGTTGACCTTCACCAGCAACGCGTTGGCGGCCCGGCGGGCGATGCCGTCCTCCAGCCGGTCCAGGTTGGTGACGAACAAGTCGTCGCCGACCAGCTGCACCCGGGAGCCGACGCGGGCGGTGAGCTCCACCCAGCCGTCCCAGTCGTCCTCGGCCAGCGGGTCCTCGATCGACACCAGCGGGTAGGAGTCGAGCAGCTCCTCGTAGTAGTCGCCCATCTGGGCCGCGGTGCGCTGGTTGCCCTCGAACTTGTACGAGCCGTCGGCGAAGAACTCGGTCGCGGCGACGTCCAGCGCCAGCGCCACGTCGCTGCCCGGGGTGAAGCCGGCCTTCTTGATCGACTCGACGATCAGGTCGAGCGCCGCCCGGTTGTTCGGCAGGTTCGGCGCGAAACCGCCCTCGTCGCCGAGTCCGGTGCTCAGCCCCTTGGCCTTCAGCACCGACTTGAGCGCGTGGTAGACCTCCACGCCCCAGCGCAGCGCCTCACGGAACGACTCGGCGCCGATCGGGGCGATCATGAACTCCTGCACGTCCACGTCGGTGTCGGCGTGTGCGCCGCCGTTGAGGATGTTCATCATCGGCACCGGCAGCACGTGCGCGTTCGGGCCGCCCAGGTACTGGTACAGCTCCAGGCCCGCCGAATCCGCGGCCGCCTTGGCCACCGCCAGCGACACGCCAAGGATGGCGTTGGCACCCAGCCGTGACTTGTCCGGCGTGCCGTCCAGGTCGACCAGCTTCTGGTCCACGATCCGCTGGTCGACCGCGTCGATACCGACCAGCTCGGGCGCGATCTCGTCCAGCACCGCGGCAACGGCCTTCTCGACCCCTTTGCCGTTGTAGCGCTGCGGATCGCCGTCGCGGAGCTCGACCGCTTCGTGCTCCCCTGTCGAGGCGCCGGAGGGAACCGCGGCCCTGGCCAGCGTCCCGTCGTCCAGCGCCACCTCGACCTCGACCGTAGGGTTGCCACGCGAGTCGAGAATCTCCCGCGCACCTACCTGATCGATTACCGCCACGCTCACTCCTCGCTACCTGCTCACGGTGAGCTCGTACCTGCCGATACGCGCTCTCACGACTGACGTCTCGCAGCGTAGCCGCCGCGCGGTGTCACCCGTTGGAGGCATGCGGTAGCTCACGTCGTCTCTGCCCGTCCGGGCCGGATGCGCGGTCCTAGACGCCGACCGCACCGTTCGCCCTCATCGGCCGGCGGCAGCGCTTGCCTTGGCATACCGCTCCGTCGCCAGGTACACCCGCTGCGCGAACTTCGTCGAGCCGCCGAATGCGGCCACCGCCTTCCACCAGGCACGCGCCCCGGTCAGGTCATTGCCCTGCGCGCACAGGACTCGGGCCGCCGTCACCGCCGCGTCGTCGATGTGCTGCGGATCGGGACGTTCGCGGTCCCGCGCCGCCCGGAAACGGTGCGCCTTCCACTTCGCGGGCGTGATGTGCAGCGGGCCGACCCGGCCGTCGCCGGCCACCACGGGCTCGCTCAGCTCACCGTTCGGCTCGACCTTGCCGCCCGCATGTTTGCTGGCCACCTCCCCGATGCCGGCCAGGGTCGACCAGGCAAGACGGCACTTGGGGGCGTCCGTGCGCATCCACATCTCCGCCAGGCCGTACGCCCGGACCGCCCGTACCGGGATCCCGGTCAGGCCGCCGACCTCCTTCGCCCACGCGGCCAGTTCCGCTTCGTCGGAGGCGTGCGGGCGGTCCACCGGCGCGGGGACGCCGCGCGGCGGCGCGGCTGCGTTGGGCGCGGGCAGCGATCCGGCATGTGCGGACGCGGCTTCGTCGCTTTCGGCGGCCGGCCGGTTGACGCCGATGGTCAGCAACAGCGTCAGGCCCACGGCGATCACCAGCCCCGTGACCGCCAAGCGTGCGACAGGCGGCCGGAGCCGCAGTGGCAAGCCAACAGGCCGTGGCGGTTCGCTCACTCGATCAGGTTATCCCGTCTGTGTCGAACGTCCGGTCACGCCGACGCTGTGTCGGCTTCCTCCTCCGATTTCGGCCAGTATCGCCGCCAGCCGTCCGCGCCCATCGTCAGCGGATCGGCACCGTCGGCGCGCGCCGCCTGCTCGGCCCTGCGGACCAGGGCGGCGAACCGCTTGGCCGCGGCGCGCAGCTCCCCTTCCGGCTCACGCTCGGCCCGCATGGCCCGCGCCGCGTGCGCGAACAGCTCCGCTCCGGGACCGTCCACCGACAGCAGGTCCTCGGGCAGGTCCGCGCGCAGCACCCGTTCGACGATCTTGCCCGCCAAGGCCGCCGCAGGCTGCCCGAGGGCCACCCCGTCGAGCGTCGACGTGCGGCCCATTTGCTGCTGCTTGAGGCGGTGCCAGTTCTCTTCTTGTGCCTGCGCCGTAGGCGCAGCTTCCGCCCCCGCGAACAACTGCGGGTGACGGCGGATCAGCTTGTCGACCAGTTCGGTGGCCACGACGTCGATATCGAAGGGGTCGTCTGCGTGCTCGGCGGCGATCCGGGCATGGAACAGCACCTGCAACAGCACGTCACCGAGTTCTTCGCGCAGCGCCCGCCGATCGCCAGACTCGATCGCTTCGAGCAGTTCGTAGGCCTCTTCCAGCAGGTAACGCCGCAACGACTCGTGCGTCTGCTCGCCGTCCCACGGGCAACCGCCGGGCGACCTCAGCGTGTCCATCACCTCCACCGCGCGCTGCAACGGCGGCGTGGGCTGCTCGACGACCCTGGCGCCCGCGGCCACGAGCGCTTGCGCGGCCTGATCGGCACGATCGGCGGCGAGCAGCACGACGGACTTGCGTTCGGCGACGCCCAGCAGTTCGGACCGCTCCGGTGCCGGCTCGGCGCCGGGCACGGTCAGCCCCACGCCGGGCGCGCAGTAGACCACGTCCGCCGCCCGCACGGCACTCAATGCCTCGGCGGGGACGCCCGCCGCCGTGACGATCACGACGACCGGGCCCAGGGGCGAGCCCGGCACCGCTGCGGTCACTGCCGTTCGACTCCGTTCGCCTGGAACAGGTGGTTCTGCGCGTGCTCCTCGTCGTTCAGGATGACCATGCCTGCCTCGTCCCACACGCCGTAGCGCGGGCTGACCGTCACCCCGAGCCGTTCCGCGGCCGGCCGGAGCATCTGCAGACCGATCTGGGCCAGCACCTCGTCCGGGTAGGAACGGTCGCTGTCGCCCTGCGTCTCCGTCCTGTCCTCGACCAAGGCGACCAGCCACAGCGAGCCGTTCTGCGGGCTCGGCCGCATCACCACCACGGTGCCCGGTTCGACCGAGAACAGCGGGGTCTGCGCCAGGACTTCCCGGTCGGTGCCGATCAGCTCGGACAGCGTCAGCTCGTCCGGCAGCCGTTGGTCACCGCGCTCGGCCAGCTCGGCAGCCGCCCCCGGGGTGGCCGCCATGCGCTTGCCCAGCTCGACCGCACGCTGCCGCGCCGACGAGCCAGGCTCCTCCTGGCTGATCAACGTGCCGGTGACGCGCACGGACAGCCGGTCCACGTAGTGATCACCGATCGCCCGCAGCAGGAGCATGTCCTCGATGCGCTCCCTGGCCAGGCCCGGTGTGGTCAGCAGCCGCTTGGCCGCTTCGGTCTCCCCGCCGAGGCGGCCGAGCAACGTGTCGACCTCCCCCGGGTCGGCCCGCAGGCCGAGCCGGGCCGCGGTGTCGGTGATCAGCTCATGGCGGATACGCGCGGCCAGCGAGTTGCTGGTGATTCTGCCGAGCGCTTTCTCCGCCCTGAGCTGCTCGGCTTCCGGGACGTTCTTGAGCAACCAGTTGAACTCGCGCTGCAGCGAGTCCACCGAGATCTGGGTGTTCCCGACCACGGCGGCGGCCCCTGCCTGCCTGGGCCCGGTGTCACAGGCGCCAAGGGTCAACACACTTGTCACAGCGAGCAGCGCGAGCCAGCTACGGCGGATGAAGTGCCTCACAGCGCGATACCTTCTCATAACGCCCGGCCTCGGTGGGACGGCACCCGCCACCTCAAGTGGCCGCGGCAGCCGGATGCGCAGCGTGCGACCGGCGAGAACCGGTCAGCCGGTGATCGACTGGACGAACTTCACGCACCACTCCAGCAGCGCGTCGTCGCGCAGCGGCGGGGCGCCGATCCGGCCACCTGCGGGGCCTTCGGTGGGCCGCGGCACCGACACGGTGGACGTGGCCGCCTTGTAGATGGCCTTCGGGTGCAGCCGCTTGAGCCGCACCTGCTGGGAATCCGCCAGCTTCATCGGCGCGAACCGGATGTTGTTGCCCTGCAGCGAGACCTCGGTGACGCCCGCCGCCCGGCACACCTGCTTCAGCCCGGCGATCGCCAGCAGCCGCTCCACCGGGGCGGGCGGCTGCCCGTAGCGGTCGATCAGCTCCTCGCGGACCTCGGTGATCGCGTCGGCCTTGTCCTGCTGGCTGGCGGCGGCGATCTTCCGGTACGCCTCCAGACGCAGCCGCTCGCCGGTGACGTAGTCGTGCGGGATGTGCGCGTCGACCGGCAGGTCCACCCTGACCTCGACCGGCTCTTCGTCGGCGGGCTCCGCGCCCGCCGAGCGGCGGAACGCGTCCACGGCCTCGCCGACCAGCCGCACGTAGAGGTCGAAGCCGACACCGGCGATGTGCCCGGACTGCTCGGCGCCGAGCAGGTTGCCCGCTCCGCGGATCTCCAGGTCCTTCATCGCCACCGCCATGCCCGCGCCCAGCTCGGTGTTCTGCGCGATGGTGGCCAGCCGCTCGTGCGCGGTTTCGGTCAGCGGCACCTCCGGCGGGTAGAGGAAGTACGCGTAGCCGCGCTCACGACGACGCCCGACCCGGCCGCGCAGCTGGTGCAGCTGGGCCAGGCCGAGCAGGTCCGCCCGCTCCACGATCAACGTGTTGGCGCCCGCGATGTCCAGGCCGGTCTCCACGATCGTGGTACAGACCAGCACGTCGAACTCGTGCCGCCAGAAGCCCTCGATGATCTTCTCCAGGCGGTCCTCGTTCATCTGGCCGTGCGCCACCGCGATGCGCGCTTCCGGCACCAGCTCGCCGAGCCGCTTGGCCGCCTTGTCGATGCTGCGAACCCGGTTGTGCACGTAGAAGACCTGGCCGTCGCGCAGCAGCTCGCGCCGGATGGCCGCGGCGACCTGCTTGTCGTCGTACTCGCCGACGTAGGTCAGGATCGGGTGCCGCTCCTCCGGCGGGGTCAGGATCGTCGACATCTCCCGGATGCCGGCCAGCGACATCTCCAGGGTGCGCGGGATCGGGGTCGCCGACATGGTCAGCACGTCGACGTGGGTGCGCAGCGCCTTGATGTGTTCCTTGTGCTCGACGCCGAAGCGCTGCTCCTCGTCCACGATGACCAGGCCGAGGTCCTTGTAACGGACGCCGGTCTGCAACAGCCGGTGGGTGCCGATCACGATGTCCACTTCGCCGTCGGCAAGGCCGGCCAGGATCGCCTCCGCCTCAGTGTCGTCGGTGAACCGCGACAACGCCTTGATCGTCACCGGGAACGCGCTCATGCGCTCGGTGAACGTGGCCAGGTGCTGCTGCGCCAGCAGCGTGGTCGGCACCAGCACCGCGACCTGCTTGCCGTCCTGCACCGCCTTGAACGCCGCCCGCACGGCGATCTCCGTCTTGCCGTAGCCGACGTCGCCGCAGATCACCCGATCCATCGGCACGCCGCGCTCCATGTCGGCCTTGACTTCCTCGATCGCCGCCAGCTGATCCGGCGTCTCGGTGTACGGGAAGGCGTCCTCCAGCTCCCGCTGCCACGGCGTGTCCGGGCCGAACGCGTGCCCCGGCGACGCCTGCCGTGCGGCGTAGAGCTGGATCAGCTCGGCGGCGATCTCCCGCACCGCCTTGCGCGCCCTGGCCTTGGTGTTCTTCCAGTCCGAGCCACCCAGCTTGTTCAGCGTCGGCTGCTCACCGCCGACGTACCGGGAGATCGCGTCCAGCTGATCGGTCGGGACGTAGAGGCGGTCACCCGGGTGGCCGCGCTTGGAGCTGGCGTACTCCAGCACCAGGTACTCACGCGTGGCGCCGGCGACCGTGCGCTGCACCATCTCGACGTAGCGGCCGATGCCGTGCTGTTCGTGCACCACGTAGTCGCCGGGCTTGAGCGCCAGCGGATCGACCGCGTTGCGGCGCCGCGACGGCATCTTGACGGCGGCTTCCGTTTCCACTGCGCCGCGGCCGGTGATGTCCGACTCGGTGAGCACGGCCAGCGCTGCCGACGGCAGCGAGAAGCCTTCGGTGAGCGTGCCGCGGGTGACCGTGACGACCCCGGCAGGCGGCGGCTCGCCGATGCTCTCGGCCAGCGCGGCGGGCACGTCCTCGGCGGACAGCTGCTCCACTGCACGCGCCGCTGTGCCCGCGCCCGCGACGACCACCACCGCTGCCCCGTCGGAGGCGGTGTGGGCCCGCAGGTCCTTCGCCGCCTTCGGGAAGTCACCGCGATATCCCGGGGCCGGTTGCACGCCGGTGTCGATCACGTCGCCGACGTCGGTGGTCAGCTGGCTGAGCGTCCACCAGCATCGGCCTGTCGCCTTGGCGTGCTGCTCGATCTCGGCCAGGTCGCGATACGCCGACGCGCCGAGGTCGATCGGGGCCTGGCCACCGGCCGCGGCGCCGGACCAGGATGCCTCCAGGAACTCCTGGCCGGTGCGCACCAGGTCGTGCGCGCGGGCCACGATCCGCTCCGGGTCGGCCAGCACCACGTGCGTGCCCGCGGGGAACGCGTCGGTGAGCAGCTCCAGCTCGCCCTCGAGCAGCACCGGGATGAGCGCTTCCATGCCCTCGACCGGGATGCCCTGCGACAGCTTCTCCAGCATTTCGCTGAGCGCCGCGTCAGCTTCGTGCTCGACGCGCAGCGCGGCCGCCCGCGCCTTGACCTCGGTGGTCAGCAGTAGCTCCCGGCACGGCGCCGCCACCACCCGATCCACCGGCTCGGGCAGCGAGCGCTGGTCGGCGACGGCGAACATGCGGATCTCGGAGACCTCGTCGCCCCAGAACTCCACCCGGTACGGGTGCGGCGCGGTGGGCGGGAAGACGTCCAGGATGCCGCCTCGCACGGCGAACTCGCCGCGCTTTTCCACCAGGTCCACGCGGGTGTAGGCGAGCTCGAGCAGCCGGTTGATCATGGCGTCGAACTCGTGCTCTTCGCCGGGCGCGAACTCGATCGGCTCCAGGTCGGCCAGCCCGGGAGCCATCGGCTGGATCAGGCTGCGCACACCGGCGACGACCACCCGCAGGGGCCCCTCCGGCCCCGGGTACTTCAGTCGCCGGAGCACCTGCAGACGCGTGCCGATGGTGTCGGCACGCGGCGACAGCCGCTCGTGCGGCAAGGTCTCCCAGGACGGGAAGGCGGCGACCCGGTCCGGCCCGAGCAGGTCGGCCAGCGCCGCGGACAAGGCGTCCACCTCGCGGCCGGTCGGCACCACCGCGAGCACCGGCCGCTCCGCTCCCCCTGCCGCCTGCTCCGCGGCCAGCGCGGCCACCACCAGCTGCCGCGCGGCCGCCGGACCCTGCAAAGCGAGCTCAGCGGCCCCCGCACGGTCGACGACTGCGCGCAGGCCGGGCGTGGACAGGGCGGCGGACAACAAGCCGGAGAGCACGATTCAACAGGGTACGTACCACCCCCGACACACCCGGGTGCGGGCGGCTTTCGACCCTTTTGACACACTCGCCCCATGAGACGCCTCCGCGTGACTGCAGCCGTACTCGCCGGCCTGTCCGTGCTGCTCGCCAGCTGCTCGGACGGCGCGTCGAGTCAGGAGCCTCCGCCTGGGGCGATCCCCGGCGACCAGCGCACGCACTCGCAGGGGAAGATCAAGGTCACCGAGGTGGCCGAGGGACTGAAGGTCGGCTGGGACATCGGGTTCCTGCCCAGCGGCAACCTGCTCGTCCCGCAGCGGCCGGGCACGTTGTCGGTCATCGCGCCCAAGAAGAAGGGGCAGAAGATCTCCGACGTCACCGACCCCAGCCAGACCACGGTCACCGACGTCGAGATCGACCTGCCGGAACCGTACGTGAAGGCCGAGGGCGGCCTGCTGGGCATGGTGCTGCACCCCGACTTCGAGAAGTCGCGGAAGTTCACACTGTGCCAGACCACGCAGACGCCCGACGGCAAGCCGCAGGACATCCGGCTGATCACCTGGCGACTGAGCGAGGACGAGAAGTCTGCGACGAAGGTCAAGGACCTGATCACCGGGTTGCCGCTCGGCCCGACCGGTCAGCACGTCGGCTGCCGGCCGACCGTGGGCCCGGACGGCGAGCTGCTGATCGGCACCGGTGACGGGTACGACCTCGACGCCGCACAGGACAAGGACAGCCTCGGCGGCAAGGTACTGCGGGTCGACTGGAACACCGGCAAGGCGCTGCCGGACAACCCGTTCGTGGCGGACGGTTCGGCCAAGACCGACAACGCCGAGCGCGTCATCAGCTACGGCCACCGCAACGTGCAGGGTGTCGCGGTGCGGCCGGGCACCAAGGAGATCTGGACCGCCGAGCACGGCACCACCCGGGACGACGAGATCAACCTGATCCAGCCGGGAAAGAACTACGGCTGGGACCCGTCGCAGGGCGGCGAGAAAACCGACGACAGCCAGTACGGCTCGCTGGAGCTCGAAGTCGACATGACCGACAAGGAACGCTTCCCGGACGCAGTGGACGCCAAGTGGTCCACCGGCGAGCCGACCGAAGCACTGTGTGCAGCGGTCTTCCTCGACGGCGAGCAGTGGGGCGAGCTCGAAGGCAAGCTGGCGGTCACTTCGCTGAAGGGTTCCAAGCTGTTCCTGATGACCGTCGAAGGTGAAGGCAAGGACAGCAAGATCACCGCTGTCGACGTGCCGAAGGAACTGGACTGGACCTACAAGCGGCTGCGTGCGGCTCGCATCGGCCCGGACGGCGCGTTGTACCTGACGACCGCGGGCGGCGAGAACGACTACGTGCTCCGGGTCGAGCCGGACAAGGTCGACGGCGGCAAGTAGTCCCAGCCTGCTGACCTCGGGCTGCTTCCCGGCGAGGTCACACGAACCGGACACCAGCGCGGGCATGATGGTCGGTATGACCAGGATCGTGCCCGCGCTGGTGTTTTCTGCGCTCGCCGTGCTGCCCGCAGCGTGCACCGGCGCGCCGGTGCAGCCGGCGCAGAGCCCACCGCCGCCGGAAGACGCGCAGCCCGTGGGCCTGCGGGTGCAGCGGGTCGCCGCGGGGTTCGAGCACCCATGGGACATCGGATTCCTGCCCGGCGGCGAGCTGCTGGTCACCGAGCGGCCCGGCCAGCTGACCCTGTTGTCCGGCGGCAAGCCGGGAGCGCAGCGGACCCAGGTCGAGGCCGACCTGTCCGATGTCTACGCGGTCGGCGAAGGCGGCTTGATGGGCCTGGTCGTCGACCCGGAGTTCGAGAAGACGCGCGAGTTCACCGTGTGTCACGCCTACCAGGAGGGCGGCGAGCCGGTCGACGTGCGCGTGGTGACGTGGAAGCTGGCCGAGGACGGCAGGTCGGCGTCGAAGGCGCGAACGCTGGTCACCGGGATCCCGCTCAACGACAGCGGGCGGCATTCCGGGTGCCGGCTGGAGTACGGGCCCGACGGGGAGCTGCTGATCGGCACGGGCGATGCGGCCGTGGGCACGAATCCGCAGGACAAGAAGGGCCTCGGCGGGAAGGTGCTGCGCGTCGACGCGAAGACCGGTGAGGGGTTGAAGGACAACCCGTTCGCCGACAGCTCCGACCCCAACACCCGCCGGATCGCCACGTACGGGCACCGCAACGTGCAGGGTGTGGCGCTACGGCCGGGCACCGACCAGGTGTTCACCGCCGAGCACGGGCCGGACGTCGACGACGAGGTCAACCGCATGAAGCTCGGCGGCAACTACGGCTGGGATCCGTCGCAGGGCGGCACCGTCGACGGCTACGACGAAAGCGTGTCGATGACCGACACCGAACGCTTCCCGGACGCCGTCCGCCCACTGTGGACCACCGGCGACCACACCGAGGCCCTGTGCGGGGCGGAATTCCTCGACGGCGAGCAGTGGGGCGAGCTCGAGGGGCTGCTTGCGGTGACGGCACTGAAGGCGCAGAAGATGTTCCTGCTGCGGCTCGACGACGCCGGGGAGAAAGTGGAATCGGTGTCGGTACCCGAGGAACTGGACGGCACGCACGGCAGGCTGCGGGCCGCCCGGCTCGGGCCGGACGGCGCCCTGTACGTGAGCACCGACGACGGCGAGGACGACGAAATCCTGCGGGTGACAGCGGGCTAGCCGGCGGACGGCCCGGTACGGGTGGCCCGCAGCCGGCTCTTGCCCCGTTCAGCGTTTCGGCGTCTTCGCACGGCTCGGCGGTGGGGCGTCGCGCACCGCTCGCCTGCGACCTGCGGCTGCACAGATGGTCAGGACGCCGACGACGAGCAGGGCCGCTCCGGTCAGTGCCGCTGCGGCGAAGCCCCCGGCCGTCGCGAGGCCGGCGATCTGCGGTCCGAGGCTCGTGCCGACGAACAGCGCCGCGCTGTAGAGGGCGATCGCTGTGCCGATCGCGTCGGGCGCGGCTGCGTGGATCAACTCGAGGATGGTGGGCGCTGCGACGGCGATTCCGCCGACGAGCAGCAGCAGCGCCAGGCCGAGGAGGATCACGTTCCCGCCGACCAGGCCCGCCGCGGCCGCGCCGAGCGTTGCCACCAGCAGAGCGAGCACCGCCTTGGTGCGGGGGCTGAGCCGGGTGGCCATACCGGTCAGGAAGGGCGCGACGACCACAGCGGGCAGCGAGCTGGCGCGGAGAACGAGAAGTGCCGTCGGGTTGTCCGCCACGGCGGGCGGACCGGCGATCTCGATCGCCGTGTAGACGATGACCAAACTTCCCAACAGTGTGCTTGTCGCGGCATACAGCGCGAGCAGCCGGGGACGGGCCAACAGCCTCGGCACGCTGAGCAACGCCGTCGTCATGGTGTTCGCGCGTTCCGCGGTGTCAGCGCGCAGGCGGATGAGCACGGCAGCGAACAGCAACAGCATGACCGCCGACGAAGCGACGAAGATCGCACGCCAGCCCGCCGGAGCAAGAGCCTGGGCCGCGACCTGCATCACCACGGCCGCAGCCAGTCCGCTGCTGCTCATCGCGCCGAGCGCTACCGGTCGGCGACGCGGATCGGCGTGCTCCGCGAGGTAGGCCGTCGCGGTAGGGCCGATCGCGGCCACCGTCACGCCCTGCAGACAGCGGAACGCGACGGCGGCGGGCAGACTCTGGGCAAAGGTGACGAGCAGCGTCGAGAACGCGGCCCCCAGCAGGCCGACGAGGATCACCTTGCGCGGCCCGTACCGGTCCGCTGCCGGGCCCGCGAAGAGGAAACCGATCGCGAAGCTGAGGCTGAAGCCGGTCGCCAACCATGTCGTGGCCGACAGCGCGATTCCCCAGTCGCGCGCGATGGCCGGCATCAGCGGGATGACGGTGTAGGTCTGGCCGACGCCGACGACAGAGGTCCCCACGAAGATCGGCAGCATGCGCCCGAGGGGAACCCAGCGCTGCGTCTCCCGTTGCGGTGAGAACACGTCGTGAGGTGAACGCACGTCCCCCACGATGCCAACCAACTAGTTGGATGTCAACCGTCTGGTTGGTTGGCCGGCTATGCTGGCAGGCATGGCCACAACGAGGTCCCGCACCACCAGGGAGCGTCTCCTGGCCGCAGCGCGCGAGGAGTTCGCCGCGCACGGCATCGCCGGGGCGAGAGTCGACCGGATCGCGGCAGCCGCCGGAGTGAACAAGGAGCGCATCTACGCGAACTTCGGCAGCAAGGAAGCCTTGTTCCAGGCTGTGGTCACGCAAGCGATGGCCGAGCACGCCGACGGGATCGGCCTGCCCGAGGGCGATCTCGCCGAGTACGTCGGCCGGCTGTACGACTTCCATCGTCGGCACCCGACCCTGCTCCGGCTCATGCTGTGGGAGGCGCTGCACTACGGCGACCGACCGTTCGACAGCAGTTCGCGCCAGCCGAGCTACCGCAAGAAGGTCGAGGCACTGGCCGAGGCACTCGGCAGGCCCGCGGACCACCACACAGCGGCCACGCTGATGGTGCTCATCGGGCTCGCCTGCTGGGCGCACACCATGCCCCAGCTCGCACGCTTCCTCCTGGAGGGCGAAAGCGCCGAGACCCGCCACCAACTCATGCGCGCACAAGTGGTCGAGTTCGCACGCCGGACGTTGTCCACCGGCCAACCCGGGACGGCAAGCGTGGACCAGCGGGACTAGTCGTCGAGCTGAAGCCTGGGCTTCGGGTCGAGCCTCGACAGGCCGTTCCACGCCAGGTTGACCAGGTGCGCGGCGACCTCGTCCCGCTTGGGCTTGCGCGCATCCAGCCACCACTGCCCGGTCAGCGCCACCATCCCCACCAGCGCCTGCGCGTACAGCGGCGCCAGCTTGCGGTCGTACCCACGGGCGGAGAACTGCTGCCCGAGGATGTGCTCGACCTGGCTGGCGATGTCGTTGAGCAGCGTGGAGAACGTACCGGTCGAGGTGACCACGGGCGAATCCCGCACCAGGATGCGGAATCCGCCCTCGGACTCCTCGACATACGTCAGCAACGCCACCGCGGCCTGCTCCAGCATCGTCCGGGGATGGTCGGCGTCCAGGCTGCTGACCATCAGGTCGAGCAGTGTCTGCGTCTCCCGGTCGACCACCACGGCGTAGATCCCTTCCTTGCCGCCGAAGTGCTCGTACACCACCGGCTTCGACACGTCGGCACGCTGGGCGATCTCCTCCACCGACGTGCCGTCGAAGCCCTTCTCCGCGAACAACGCCTTGGCGACGTTGAGCAGCTGCTGCCGGCGTTCGGTGCCGGTCATGCGCACGCGAGGCACCGAAGCCGCCGATGATTGCCGCTGGGCCCCGCTCGTCCGCTTCGACCGCCGTGCCATGCCGCCAGGCTATCCGCCGAGCGGCCGTCCACCGTGATCAGCCCTTCACGGCCAGCCGGGCCAGCCGCTGCTTGGTCGGCCAGCGAACGTCGTACGCCCAGCCGAGCTTTTCGAACAGCCAGATGATCCGCGCCGAGATGTCGATCTGGCCCCGTTTCACGCCGTGCCGGGCGGACGTCGGGTCGGCGTGGTGCAGGTTGTGCCACGACTCGCCGAGCGACAGGATGGCCAGCGGCCAGAAGTTCGCCGACCGGTCCCTGGCCTTGAACGGGCGCTCACCGATCATGTGGCACACCGAGTTGATCGACCAGGTGACGTGGTGCAGTACGCAGATGCGCACCAGACCGGCCCAGAAGAACGCGGTGAGCGCGCCCCAGAGCGACCAGGTGATCAAGCCGCCGAGCAGCGCGGGCAGCGCCAGGCTCAGCAGCGTCCACAGCCAGAACAGCTTGTCCACCCGCACCAGGGTCTTGTCCTTGAGCAGGTCGGGCGCGAAACGGTCGATGTTGGTGACGTTGCGGTCGAACAGCCAGCCCATGTGGGCGTGCCAGAAACCCTTGGCGATGGCCAGCGGCGTCTCCCCGAACGCCCACGGCGAGTGCGGATCCCCCTCGCGGTCGGAGTAGGCGTGGTGGCGACGGTGGTCGGCCACCCAGATCAGCGGCGGGCCCTGCATCGCCGTGCTGCCCGCGATCGCCAGTGCCGCCCGCAACCACGGCTTGGCCTTGAACGACCCGTGGGTCAGATGGCGGTGGTACCCGACCGTGACACCGGCCGCTCCGATGAAGTAGAACGCCACGAACAATCCGACGTCCACCCAGGTCAGGCCCCATCCCCAGGCGAGGGGCACAGCGGCGACGAGCGCCAGCATCGGCGCGATCACGCCGATGTAGACGGCCACTTGCACCTTGACCGGACGCCGACCCGAGATGATCGGCTTCGGACCTTGCTTGAGCTTGTCGGTCGTCGAGGGCTCGGCGTTGGTCTTGCCGGCAGTAACCGTCATGAGCCCGCTCCTGATTCCTGCTACCTACGGTTCCGTAGGTTACGGTACCCCACGGCACCGGCGGGCAAACCAGATCGACGTGACAAGCCCCTCAACAGACGAACACGCGGATGTGCTGGCCCTCGTCCCACCGGCCTTGAGCGGCCGTGCACAATGTCACCAGGAGGGGTAGACGGAAAACCCCTACCGATCCGCCGTGGTGTAATGGGCAGCACTTCAGATTTTGGTTCTGACGGTTCAGGTTCGAGTCCTGGCGGCGGAGCTTCCCTGCGCGTGAGCGCGCCCGAGGCGGCGCGCCCGAGACCGCGCCCGTCCGTGTCGACGATGTCCAACGCCTGGCTGGTCGGCCGGGCGCGGGAACTGCGCGCATCCGTGCAGACCAGCGAGCGCGCCGAGCAGCTGCGCATCATCGACGAGCTGGACGTCCTGCTGCAGGAGGCCAAGCGGCGGGGGGACCCGTTGATGATCGCCGACCTGCTGCGCAGCGCTGCCCTGGCACGGCTGGCCACCCGCGGCCGGTGCGCGACGTCCGAGCCGTTGCTGGACGAGCTGCTCGCGCACACCAGGCGCAACGGCATGCCGATCCATCGCGCCGGGGCGCACGCCCTGCAAGCCCGCCGGCTCATCCTGGCAGGCAAGCAGGACGCCGCGGTCACGGAAATCGCCCGTGCGCTGGCGGTGCTGGACGATCCCCCGGCCGACGACGCCCACGCCGGCGACCGCGACACGGAGCGGGCGCTGGTCCGTGCGCTGATCGACTGCTGGCAGGTGCTGTCCGAACTGAGCCTGTACGAGACCGCCGAGGAGGTCTCCGCACGTTCGCACAGCGCGCTGCTGCAGAGCGCGGGCCCGCACGAGATCACCATCCACCTGCTCAACTTCATCGAGATGCTGCTGGCCTGGGCGCTGCGGCTGGAGCGGGTGCGGAAGAAGGACCTCGCCAGGCAGAAGTTCCGCATGGCCGCCTCGGTGGCGCGCGAGGTCGAGAAGCCGTTCACCGATTCGCTGTTCCGCAAGCGGGACGAGCCGGCGATCGAGCAGGTGGGCCTGGTCGCCGCCGCCGTGGCGTTCGAAAAGCCAGGTCAGGAGCACGTGACCAGGTTGCGCAGGCTGCTCGCTCAGCCGTCGTCCGGCCAGGAAACCGTGCTGGTGGCCATCGCGCTGGCGCGCTGCCTGGAAGTCGACGGCTCGCGCGACGAAGCCATGAAAGTGCTGGTCGCGGCGCGCGAGGAAGCCCGGGCCATGAACGCACCGACCTCCACCCAGCTCAACATCGACCGGGAGCTGGCGCGTATCGAAACGGCAGGCCGGGTGGCCCAGACGGTCGTCAGCTACGTGCAGTCCCTCGAGGCCGAGTTGTGGGCGCTGCGGGAGTCCCAGGCTGCCGCCCTGGAAACCCGGCGCAAGCACGAGCGGCTCTCCGCGCAGCACGGCGCCATCGCCAAGGCGGCCTTGCAGGATCCGCTGACCGGCTTGCCCAACCGCCGTGCCCTCGACGAGCGGCTCCGCCAGCTGTCCGGTGATGCGTCCGCACAGCCGCTGGCGGTGGCCCTGATCGACCTGGACGGGTTCAAGGGCGTCAACGACAACAAGTCGCATCAGGAAGGTGATGACGTCCTGCGGGTCATCGCCAGCACTTTGCGGGACGCGCTGCGTGGTGGGGACTTCGTCGCCCGGTACGGCGGTGACGAGTTCGTCGTGCTCCTGCCCGGCGCGCCCGCATCGGCGGCGGCCAACGCGATGAACCGCTGCCGGTCGGCCGTGGCGGACCTGCCCGGCCACCTGTCCCACGGCGTCACGCTGTCCGTCGGGCTGGTCTCGATGGCGCCGACCGAGAACGTC
This sequence comes from Thermocrispum sp., assembly GCF_002919275.1. NCBI lineage: Bacteria > Bacillati > Actinomycetota > Actinomycetes > Pseudonocardiales > Pseudonocardiaceae > Thermocrispum > Thermocrispum sp. The sequence goes on from NZ_PKFA01000014.1 coordinate 53,871, forward strand.
GACGAAGTGCTGTCCCGGGCCGATGCCGCGATGTACGAGGCGAAGCGCAACGGCGGCAATCAGGTCGTCTCCGCCATGCAAGACGGCGCCGAAGCGGTCAGCTGACATGGCGCGGTCGACGCGGTTGACGCCATTCGGTGCGCTGGAGCGCAGCGAGTGCCGCAACCGTGACGGCGAACACGCTGTTCGGTGGCGTCGCACCGGAAAGCAGAGAGAATGACCAGGTGAAGACGTATAGCGATCCGCCTGGGTCCGGTCGGTGCGCCGAAGCCCCGTAGGATCGGCTGTCGCGACGAGCCCACCACGTATCGCACTGGGAGAACCGTGACCTCCAGCCTCACCACGTTGATCCTCGCCGCGGGCGAGGGCACACGGATGCGTTCCAGCATTCCCAAGGTGCTTCACCCGATCGCCGGACGGCCGCTGGTGGAGCACGCCGTCCGCGCCGCCGCCGGACTGAAGCCGGACAACCTCGTGGTCGTCGTCGGCCATGGCCGGGAAGCGGTGAGCGAACACCTCGAGTCGGTGTCCGACGCGCTCGGCATGACCATCGGCACCGCGGTGCAGGAAGAGCAGAACGGCACCGGCCACGCGGTGCAGTGCGCGCTGGATTCCCTGCCGTCCGGGCTGACCGGTACCGTGCTGGTCACCTATGGTGACGTCCCGCTGCTGGACACCGAGACGCTGGCCGCGCTGCTGTCGCAGCACGAGTCGACCGGCGCCGCGGTCACCATCCTGACCGCCGAGCTGGACGACCCGACCGGTTACGGCCGGGTGCTGCGGGACGAGAGCGGGGCGGTGCAGGCCATCGTCGAACACAAGGACGCCACCGCTGAGCAGCTGGCCATCAAGGAGATCAACTCCGGGGTCTACGCCTTCGACGCGGCGGTGCTTGCCGACGGCCTGCAGCGCCTGTCGACCGACAACGCGCAAGGCGAGCTGTACTTGACCGACGTGGTCGGCATCGCCCGCGCGGACGGCCGCCGGGTCTCCGCGATGGTGGTGGAGGACCCGTGGCTGACCGAAGGAGTCAACGACCGGGTCCAGCTGGCAGCGCTCGGCGCGGAACTCAACCGCCGCATCGTGCAGCGCTGGCAGCGTGCCGGGGTCACCATCGTGGATCCGGCGACGACGTGGCTGGACGTGGACGTCGAGCTGGGTCAGGACGTGGTCATCGAGCCGAATGTGCAGCTCAAGGCGGGCACCACGGTCGGGGCGGGAGCGATCATCGGCCCGGACACCACGCTGATCCGGGTCGAGGTGGGTGCCGGAGCGACCGTGGTCCGCACGCACGGCAGCGATTCGGTGATCGGCGCGGGCGCCAACGTCGGTCCGTTCACGTACTTGCGGCCCGGCACCAAGCTGGGCACCAAGGGCAAGCTCGGGGCGTTCGTGGAGACCAAGAACGCGGAGATCGGCACCGGCACGAAGGTGCCGCACCTGACGTACGTCGGTGACGCCACCATCGGCGAGTACAGCAACATCGGCTGCGGGACGGTGTTCGTCAACTACGACGGCGTGAACAAGCACCGCACCACCATCGGTTCCCATGTTCGTACCGGCGCGGACAACCAGTTCGTGGCGCCGGTGACGATCGGCGACGGCGCTTACAGCGGCGCGGGCACGGTCATCCGGCGGGACGTCCCACCGGGTGCCTTGGCCATCTCGGGCGCACCGCAGCGCAACATCGAAGGCTGGGTGTTCCGGAAGAGGCCGGGCACGCCCGCCGCCGAGGCCGCCGAACGCGCCCTCGCCGAGCAGAAGTCCGCCGACAACGACTCCGAGAACGGAGAGGCATCATGACCTCCAAGTCCGGCACCCCGAAGAAGAACATGATGCTCTTCGCCGGCGGGTCCCACCCGGAACTGGCGGAGGAGGTGGCCAAGCACCTCAACGTGGCGATCACTCCGCAGGTGGCCAGGACGTTCGCCAACGGTGAGATCTACGTGCGGTACGAGGAGTCGGTGCGCGGCGTCGACGCCTTCGTCATCCAGAGCTTCCCGCCGCCGATCAACGAGTGGATCATGGAACAACTGATCATGGTGGACGCGCTCAAGCGCGGCAGCGCCAAGCGCATCACCGTGGTCATGCCGTTCTACCCGTACGCGCGGCAGGACAAGAAACACAAGGGCAGGGAGCCGATCTCCGCCCGGTTGATCGCCGACCTGCTCAAGACCGCAGGCGCGGACCGCATCCTGACCGTGGACCTGCACACGGCGCAGATCCAGGGTTTCTTCGACGGCCCGGTGGACCACATGTTCGCGCAGAACGTGCTGATCAAGCACCTGCGCGAGCACTACGAGCCGGACGTCACGGTGGTCTCCCCGGACACCGGGCGGGTGCGGCTGGCCGAGAAGTGGGCGCAGCAGCTGGGTGACCGGCCGATCGCGTTCATCCACAAGACCCGCGACCCGGACCGGCCCAACGAGGCGATCGCCAAGCGCGTGGTGGGCAAGGTCAAGGGCCGCACCTGCGTGCTCATCGACGACATGATCGACACCGGCGGCACGATCGTGGGTGCGGTGCAGGCGCTGAAGGAGGAAGGCGCCAAGGAGGTCATCGTGGCGGCCACCCACGGGGTGCTGTCTCCGCCCGCCTCCGAGCGGCTGGCCAAGTGCGGGGCCACCGAGGTGATCTTCACCAACACCTTGCCGATCCCGGAGGAAAAGCGCTTCCCCGGCATGACGGTGCTGTCCATCGCGCCGCTGCTGGCCACGGCCATCCAGGAAGTGTTCGAAGACGGGTCGGTGACGAGTCTGTTCGACGGCAACGCCTGATTCGTCGGCGGAAGCGGGATTGCCCGGGCGGCCGCCGAAGGCGAGGGCTGCATCGGCAACCGCCGTGCGGGCTTGCACCTGTCAGAGCCGCAGAGGGATTGCACAGCCGTAGCCCCCAGCCGGGTTGGCACCGGCAGCAGTCACGGAGGGAGTGGTTCGCCTGCGGGCGCGCGGGCGCTACCGACCCGACGAGCGGCGGTGTGCGGGCGCCCGGGTTGTCCTGCCCAGGCGCGGGCTACTCGGCTCACCCACGCGTTCCGGCGCACGGTGGCTTCGGCGGCGGGGGCACGGGCGCTCACCGGCACCTGCCCAGCCGCGGGGCACTCCGGCTGCCACATGCACCGCACACTGGCTGCCATACGCAGCAGCGCACCGGCGACCACACGCAGCGACACCCTGAATGGCATCTGCGGGCACCGGCCTCCACCACGCGAACACTCCAAATGCCCTACGCACGATGCACCGGTGGGCACCGGAACTGGGGATGTTCAGCGGCGGCCGTCGAAGGCTTGCACGACCAGCTGCTTGTCGCGGCTGAGCCCCGTTGCCGCCGCCGTGGGCGGGCTTGCACGCCCCACGGCCCGTTGCCGCCAAAAGGCACCGCAGCCCCCGAACCGGAGCGCGGGAGCGGCTTGATCACCGACGGCCCGGAACCAGCCGCCGCGAGCTCGCACCCCGGGCCGATCGGTTCCGTGCCCGTTGCGTAGACTGAGCTGGTTGCCCCGGCGAGGCGGGTTTCGACCCCGCGTGATCGACGTGGCGGTAGAGGTTTCACTTGCCGCGCGCACGCGCGCTCCTCCCCGGGCCCGAGAGCACACACCGTCCGAGTGTCGAGGAGCATTCCGTGTCCGAAGAGATCAAGCTGGTCGTCCAGCAACGTACCGAGTTCGGCAAGGGTGCCGCCCGGCGTGCGCGCCGCGCAGGCAAGATTCCTGCGGTGCTGTACGGCCACGGCACCGAGCCGAAGCACCTGTCGCTGCCCGCCATCGAGTTCGCCCGGGTGATCCGCGAGCACGGCCGCAACGCGGTGCTGACCCTGGACATCGAAGGCGACAAGCCGCAGCTGGCGCTGACCAAGAGCATCCAGGTGCACCCGTTGAAGAACTACATCGAGCACGTCGACCTGCTGGTCCTGCAGCGCGGCGAGCGGGTCGAGGTGAACGTGCCGGTGGTGCTCACCGGCGACCCGGCGCCGGGCGGCCTGGTGCTGCAGGAGCTGGACGTGCTCAGCATCGAGGTCGACGCGCTGAACATCCCGGAAGAGCTCACGGTCGACCTGGAAGACGCGCCGGTCGGCACCACGATCACCGCCGCCGACGTCACGTTGCCCAAGGGTGCCCAGCTGGTCACCGACGCGGAGTCCGTCGTCGTGGTGGTCAACGAGGCCCCGACGGCCGAGGCCATGGAGGGCGAGACCGCCGCGGAGCAGCCCGCCGAGGAGGCCGGCGAGGCCAAGGAAGAAGCATCCGAGTAACCCTTCGGAACACCGACAGTGGCCACTCAGACCGATGTGCCGGGCGCCGGCGAGCGGATTCTGCTCGCCGGCCTCGGCAACCCCGGCCCGCGCTACGCGGCCACCAGGCACAACATCGGCTTCCTGGTGCTCGACGAACTCGCCGACCGGGTCGGCGGATCGTTCAAAGCGCACAAGTCAGGCGTCGAGCTGCTGCAGTGCCGCCTGGCGGGGGTCAGTGCCGCGCTGGTGAAGCCGCGCAGCTACATGAACCTCTCCGGTGGCCCGGTGAAGGCCGCCGCGCGCTATTTCGGTGTCGAGCCGCACGGCATCGTCGTGGTGCACGACGAGCTGGACCTGGAATTCGGCCAGGTGAAGCTGAAGTTCGGTGGCGGCGAGAACGGGCACAACGGCCTGCGCTCACTGTCGTCGTCGCTGGGCACCCGGGACTATTACCGGGTCCGGTTCGGGATCGGCAGGCCACCGGGCCGGATGGATCCTGCCGACTACGTGCTCAAGGACTTCTCCGCGGTGGAGCGCAAGGAACTGGCGTTCCACATCGACCGCTGCGCCGACGCGGTGGAAACCCTGGTCGCCAAGGGCCTGGCCGCGGCTCAGAACGCCTTCCACTGAATCAGGCGTGGCACGCCTGCTCGGACACGGCACGCCAACAAGCTTTTCGCTCCCGCACTTCAAGCCCAGGCGCACCCCGGGTCTCGATCCCGTCCGACGTATCGCTCCGGTTGACGCCGGAGATCAGGGCCGATGACCGCGCCACCCCACCCGGCATCACCAACATCTGCGCGCACCTGGCTGGTCATTGCCGCCGACCCCCGGCAGATCAGGCGATACCACCGCGTTCACCCGGCCACACCACGCCAAGGCCACCACCCACACAGCCGAAAGCCGACTGCTACCCCGCCAAGCCGTCGAAATCGGCTGCATCCGTCCCGCCCGTCGACGCCGATATCGGCACCTGACCCAGCCGGCAGGTACCGAAGGCACCACCCAGCCGGACACGACCGCACCCACCTCACCGGCAAGACCGACATCGGACCGGCAAGACCAACATCGGCATTTCCCAAGCCAGCCGACGTCGTTGGCAGCGGACTCAGCCAACCACCGCCACAGCTCGCCCACCCTTGGCGCGGGAAGGCACCTTTCTTTCGCCTAGCCGGCCAATGCCGACGCTTCGTTGATCTCCTTGGCGAACTCGCTGGCCGTGGCCGCCCGCTTGACCTTGCCCGACGGGGTCTTGGGCAGGCTGCCCGGCGGCAGGACCACGACCGCGTACGGCCGGACGCCCACCGCGTCCGTCACCCGGCTGGTCACCGCCCGCGCGATCTCCTTCTCCTGGTCGGTGCCTGCCAGCCGCGACTCCAGCACGACGGCGTAGCGTTCCCGCCGCGTTCCGGCGTCGATCCGCACCGCGATGGCGTTGCCTGCGCGCACGCCGTCCACCGACTGCGCGGCACGCTCGATGTCCGTCGGGTAGATGTTGCGGCCGCCCATGATGATGACGTCCTTCTTCCGGCCGCAGATGACGATCTGCCCGCCTGCCAAGTAGCCGAGGTCGCCGGTCGGGAACCAGCCGTCGGCGTCACGCAGGTCCAGCGGCCCGTCGACGGTCAGATACCCCGGGGTGATCGACTCGCCGCGCAGCTGAATTTCACCGACGTGCCGCTCCGGCAACGGCTTGCCGGACTCGTCCACGATCCGCGCCTCGAGCCCGGGCAGTGGCGTGCCCAGCAGCGCGAACTGCCGCACCTCGTCGGTGCCCCGCCGCGGATCGCCCTCGGGCACCGGCACGGCGCGGTTGTCGTTCTCCAGCGCGTCGGCTTCCACCACGTCCACCTGCAGGCCGGTGAACAACGGCGCGAACGACACCGCGAGGGTGGCTTCGGCCATCCCGTCGGCGGCGAACACGCATCGCGGGTCGAGGCCGAACCGGGCACCGGCGTCGGTGAACGTGCGAACCGCCGTGGGGTCGATCGGCTCGGCGCCGTTGAGCGCGATCCGCAAGCTGGACAGGTCGTACTTGCCGTCCTCGGTCTCCCGGGCCAGGCGCTTGCCGACCACCGCGTAGGCGAAGTTCGGTGCTGCGGTGACCGTCGCCTTGTACCGGGAGATCAAGTCGATCCACAGCAGCGGACCGGCGAGGAACTCCGCCGGGGTGACCTTGACCAGCCGCACCCCGAACGTCATCGGCAGCGTGAGGAAGCCGACCATGCCCATGTCGTGGAAGGTCGGCAGCCAGGACACCAACACGTCGGTCTCCGGGTCGAGCTCGGCCCGTTCGACCATCGCCGTCATGTTCGCGATCAGGTTGCCGTGGGTGATCTTGACCGCTTTCGGATCGGCGGTCGAGCCGCTGGTCAGCTGCAGCAGCGCGAGATCATCCTCGCTCATCGGCACCGGTTCGGCCAGCGGCTCGCCGTGTTCCAGCAGCTCGCTGATCAGCACGTAACGGATGCCGTTCTGCTCCAGCACCGGCGCCAGCTGATCGAACGGGTCACCCAGCAGCACCAGGTGGGACCCGATCATGCGCAGCACCCGCACGGTGTCCGACGCCCACTCGGCCAGGTCGGTCCGCGGGGTCGGCTGGTGCAGCATCGTCACGCTGCCGCCGGCCAGCCACACGGCCTGCACGGTCGGCGCGATGACCACCGGCGCGGCAGCCAGCACCCCGACCGACTGCCCTGGCTTGAGACCCGCGGCCACCAGTCCCGCAGCGAAGCGCCGGGCCTGCTGGTGAATCTCGGCCCATGTCTGGTGCTTCGGCTCGTGCGGCTCACCGGTGACGATTCCGCGGCGCGATCCACCAGCCGACGTCGCGCTGGCGATCATCGTGTCGACGAACCTGCTCATACCGGAAACCTTACTGGCGAGTCGGTTGGCCTGGCCCGCCAGTATGGTCATCGACACCCCGCGGCAACCGCCGCTCACCTCGGCTTTTCCGCCACACGACGGCCAGTTCGGTGATTTTTGGTCGCGCGCCGACCGCGTGCTCCGTCGCTTCCCGAACACGGGCAGTGAGCCGCGCGGCCGCCGCGTCCGCTGCCCACCGCCTGAGCACCCGCCGGGGTTCTGCCGCGTTGGCCAGCCGGGCCTGCCGAGACGGTGACGGTGCAACCACCTGCTTCTCCATGTCCTCTTGTCCGGGCTTTCCGCGACGTCGACCTCCAGGCCGGAGGCGCCGTCGTCGGCCGAACTGTGCTCGGTCGAGGCATCCGGGCGGCAGCATGCTCGACGTCCACCACCGCTCGATCGGGCGGACGGGGTTTACATGCAAGTAACTACTTGCATATCATCGGCGGAGATGGGAGACGTCTACAAGGCGCTGGCCGACCCGACCAGGCGATTGATCCTGGACGAGCTGGCCGAGCGGGACGGACAAAGCCTGTTCGAGCTGTGTGCCCGCCTGGCCACGCGGCACAACGTGACGTCGAGCAGGCAGGCGATCTCTCAGCACATCGCGGTGCTGAAGGAGGCGGGCCTGGTCAGCTCGCACCGTTCCGGACGCACCCGTGTGCATCACTTGCACACCGAACCACTTCGCGAGATCGTCGACCGCTGGCTGGCCGACCGGGAGGACCCATGAGCATCCGCATCAACCTGACGAGCGTGCTCGTCGACGACCAGGCCAAGGCCCTCGAGTTCTACACCAAGCAGCTCGGTTTCGTGCAGAAGCACGACGTTCCGATGGGCGAGTACCGGTGGCTGACCGTGGTCAGCCCGGACGAGCCGGACGGCACCGAACTGCTGCTGGAACCGGACCAGCACCCGGCGGCGAAAGCGTACAAGGAGGCGCTGGTCACCGACGGGATCCCGGCGGCGTCGTTCGCGGTGGACGACGTGCGGGCCGCGCACGCGGAACTGCTGGCCAAAGGGGTCCGGTTCATCCAGGAGCCGACCGAGATGGGCCCGGTGGTCACCGCGGTGCTGGACGACACCTGCGGCAACCTGATCCAGCTCACCAGCCCCGCTGCCGGCTGACCAGGAGCTTCCGGCGCCAGCCGGGATCGTCGGCGGCCAAACCTGCCTTTGGGCGCGCTCTCGACCGCCGGTCAGCCGGCCCCGAGGCTTGGGCATGCACTCCGGCGCCATCCGGGCACGAACCCAAGCGCCTGCCAGCCGAGCCCCGGCACCAACCGAAACACGGGCCAACTCGATCGCCAGCCACCCGAGGCCGCACCGGACACAAACTCATCCCCTCATCACCGGGGGAGTCCATGAAACCCAGCCGCGCCCAACACCACCCAGAGCACCAGCCGGATCGCCGAGTGCACCACCGACAGCGGGCGCAGCGGCCACACCGAGCACTCGCCCCGACCACGCGAGCGCCCGCTGATCTTCACCACCCCATCACCTGCACCAAGTTCAATCGAAACCCGCACCGGCCCCACCCGGCCTCTGGTAACCGGAACCTTGGGTTCCGGCGGCATGCACATCGCTGAGCGCTGACCCACAGCGGTCGGCCCACCCTGCACCACGGTCAATTCCGTCCGTCGGCACACGGCTGCCGGCGCTGTCGCGCATTCTCAAAACCACGTCGCGGACTAGTCGCGGCGTCCCCCGGCGCCAACCGGATCAGCGGCAACCCAGGCACGCTGCCAACGCGTCTCCACCGCACGAGGGTGGTAGCGCGCCCGCACCCACGCGACAGCCTCCGCGGCGGGAACACCACTCAACGTGGCCAGGATCGCCAATGCCGTCCCGGTACGGCCGACCCCGGCGCCACAGGCGATCTCGACACGTTCCTCCGGAGCACGCGCATGTGCTTCACGGAGCGCGTCGACGGCATCGGCGCGGTCGCGGGGAAGCCGGAAGTCGCCCCACTGAACCCACCGGTTCGGCCAGGCGGTGATGCCCGGATCGCGCCCCAGCAGGTAGACCGCGAATTCCGGCGCCGGAACGTCGCCACGCGGCCGCTTGACGCCCGTCCCGCGCACCTTGCGTCCGTCCGGAAGCCGGATCACTCCCGGCTCGTCGTCCCAGTGACCCAGCTCCCCCTCCTCGTCCACCACCGGCGTGCAGCAGCGATCAGCAACGAGCCGAACTCGCCCGCACGACCCGTCCGGACTATTCAAGACCTTCGGCCAGCTCCAGCCAGCGCTGCTCCACCGACTCCTTCTCCGCCAGCACGCTCTTCAGTTCCGCGTCGAGCTCGAGCAGGCGATCCGGATCCGTAGCCGCTTCCGCCAGCGCGGCGTGCAGGCTCTTCTCCTTCTCCTGCAGGGTGTCGAGCTTGCGCTCCAGGCGCGCCAGCTCCTTGCGCGCCGCCCGCTCCTCGGCCGCTCGCGATGGCGTCTTGGCGGCCTCCCGCTGGGGCGGTTTCCGCTCCGCCAGCGCGTCACGCCGCCGCGCCAGGTACTGCTCGATCCCGCCCGGCACGTTGGTCACCGCGCCGTCCCCGTACAGCGCGACCACCGTGTCGCACACCCGCTCGATGAGATAGCGGTCGTGGGACACCACGATGAGGCTGCCCGCCCAGTCGTCGAGCAGATCCTCGAGCTGCTGCAGGGTGTCGATGTCCAGATCGTTGGTCGGCTCGTCGAGCAGCAACACGTTCGGCTCGGCCATCAACAACCGGCACAACTGCAACCGACGGCGCTCGCCGCCGGACAACTCCTCGACGGGCGTCCACTGCCGCGCCGGCGGGAACCCGAGCCGCTCGGCGAGCTGGGACGCGGTCAGCTCGCGCTTGCCCAGCACGATGCGGCGGGCGACCTCCTCCAGCGCTTCGATCACCCGCAACTGGCCCGGCAGGTCGTCCAGTTCCTGCCGCAGCCAGGCCAGTCGCACGGTCTTGCCGCGCACCACGCGGCCCGATTCCGGCAGCAGGTCCCCGGCAAGCACCCTGAGCACCGACGTCTTGCCCGACCCGTTCACCCCGACCAGGCCGATCCGGTCGCCCGGCCCGATCCGCCAGGTGACGTCGTCCAGCAGCCGCCGGGAGCCCAGCGTCAGCGACACGCCCTCCAGCTCCAGCACCGTCTTGCCGAGCCGGCGCTTGGCGAACGCCTGCAGCTCCACCGTGTCGCGCGGCGGCGGGACGTCCGCGATCAGCGCCTCGGCGGCCTCGATCCGGAACCGCGGCTTCGACGTGCGCGCCGGCGGTCCCCGGCGCAACCAGGCGAGTTCCTTCCGAACCAGGTTCAGCCGCTTCTCCTCCGCGGCAGCGGCCAGCCGCGCGCGTTCGGCCCGCGCGAAGATCCAGTCCGAATAGCCACCCTCGTACTGTTCGACCCGCCCGTCGACGACTTCCCAGGTGCGCTCGCACACGGTGTCCAAGAACCACCGGTCGTGCGTGACCACCACCAGGGCGACGCGGCGAGCCACCAGGTGATCGGCCAGCCACTGAATGCCCTCGACGTCCAGGTGGTTGGTCGGTTCGTCGAGGACGACCAGGTCCAGCTCGCCCACCAGCGCGGCTGCCAGCGCGACCCGCCGCCGCTGCCCACCGGACAGCGTGCCGGCCGGCGTGTCCCAGCCAAAGGCAGCGATGCCCAGCCCGTCGACGATGCTGCGCACCCGCGGATCGGCCGCCCACTCGTGATCGGCGGCGAAGTCCTTCAGCACGACGTCCCGGACCGTGGCGTCCGGATCCAGTTCGCTGCGCTGGGTCACCACCGCCATGCGCAGGTCGCGCGCCCGGCTGACCCGGCCGGCATCCGGCGGTTCGAGCCCGGCCATCACCTCCAGCAGCGTCGTCTTCCCGCTGCCGTTCAGGCCGACCACGCCGATGCGCTCCCCGGCGTGGACGCCGAGCGAGACGCCGTCCAGCAGCACACGCTCGCCGAACGCCTTGCTGACTGACTCCAGGTTGATCAGGTTGCTCACGCGCGAACCTCGGGCTCGGTCACCTGCTTCACGCATGCACCTCGGGCGGGGTCGGTTTGCTCGGCTCGCCGGCGCTGACCACGCGCGCACCCGGCACCGGGCCCTGTGCCACGCGCACCGTGCGGCAGACCCCGGCCCCGGCCAGCTCCGCCGCCACTTCCACCGCGGCATCGGCGTCGCTGCACAGGAATGCGCACGTCGGGCCGGACCCGGACACGATACCGGCCAGTGCCCCCGCGTCCACGCCGGCTCGCAACGTGCGCCGCAGCGACGGCCGCAACGACACCGCGGCCGCTTGCAAGTCGTTGCCCAGCAGCAACCCCACCTGCCGGGGGTCACCGGACGCCAGCGCCTCCAGCAACGGCTGGTGGGAGCCGATCCGTGGCGGGTCCCCTTCGGATCTGAGCCGGTCGAGTTCGTCGTAGACGCGCGGCGTGGACAGGCCGCGGTTGCCGAACGCCAGCACCCAGTGGTACGTGTGCCTGCCCAGGACCGGTACCAGCTGTTCGCCCCGGCCCGTGCCCAGCGCGGTACCGCCGGACAGCGCGAACGGCACGTCGCTGCCGATGCGCGCGCCGATCTTCATCAGCTCCTCGCGGCTGATCTCCAGCCGCCACAGCGCGGCCAAGCCCACCAGCGCCGCGGCGGCATCGGCGCTGCCGCCTGCCATGCCGCCCGCCACCGGGATGCCCTTGTTGATGAGCACCCGCACCTTGGTCTCGTCTTCGGACCGGCCGACGTGCGCAGCCAGCTCGCGCACCGCTCGCCAGGCGAGGTTGTTCGCGCCCCGTGGCACGTCGTCCGCGCCTTCGCCGGTGACGTCGATGCCCGGCTCCTCCCCCGCCGCGACGGTGACCTCGTCGGTCAGCGACAGCGCCTGGAAGACCGACGTCAGCTCGTGATACCCGTCGGGTCGCTTGTCGCCGACCGACAGGTGCAGGTTGATCTTCGCCGGCACTCGCACGGTGACCGGGGGAGGTACCACGGCAAGCACGAACCTCAGCCTACGCCTGCACCATCCGGCCGCCCCAGCGTGTGTCCTGCCCACGCGCCACGGGCGACAGTGCCGTGCTGACCCGTGCCGTGCTGGCCACCGATCCGCATCGCCGCGCAGCAGACACAGGCCTGCCCGGCGAAGAACTCACGCGGCGGTCTGCAGCAGCTGCTCGACCACCTCGTGACGTGCCGGGGCCGCCGGGGCCGGAGCGGTCGTGTGCACGGCGACCAGGCCGCCGTGGTCGCGAATCCACGCCAGCGCCTGGTCCGCCCGGTCGCCTTGCACGCCGATGCGGTAGCGGGCCACCGGGGTCTCGACCACGCGCGTCATGCCACCGCTGATGGTGGCGATCTGCACGTCGTTGCGGTCTGCGGCCGCGGGCAGCAGCGTGTTCACCGTGGCGTGCCCGACCAGCAGCACGTCCGCCACGGCGTCGAACTCCCGCGCCACCTGCGGGGCCGACGTCACCTTCGGCAGCAAGGCGTGGGCCGTGTAGCTGGACTGGTCGGTCAGCAGCGACAGCACCGTGCCCGCCTCAAGCAGGCGCCCGTCGGCGAGCAGCGCGACACCGTCGCACAGCTTGCGCACCACGGCCGCCTGCCTCGTCGCCAGGACCACGGTGATGCCCAGTTCGGCACGCGCCCGGTCGATGGCGGCAAGCACACCCGCGGCCTGCTCGACGTCGAGGCCTGCCGTCGGCTCGTCGATCAGCAGCACCGACGGCTGCGCGGCCAGTGCGCGGGCCAGCACCACCCGGCGCCGCTGCCCCTCGTTGAGCTCGCTCGGCGCGCTGATCGCCGCGCGACTCAGCCCCACCAGGTCCAGCAGCTCGGCGACGCGAATCCGGCGGGCGGCACCGTCCAGGCCCAGCTGCTCCAGCGGCAGCGCCACATTGCCCGCCACGGTGCGCTCCGCGCGCAACGTGTAGTCGTCGACCAAGGTGAACTGGGTCCGCAGGTCACGCAGCTTGCGGCCGGTCAGCGCACCGGTGTCCAGCTCGTCGACCAGAATCCGGCCTGCCTCCGGCGCCTCGCGCAGCGCCAGCAGCCGCAGCAACGTGGTCTTGCCCGCGCCTGCCGGGCCGAGCAACCCGAAAATCGCGCCGGACGGGATCTCGAATGTCACGTCACGCAGGGCGGACGGCGGATGTTCGCGGGAAGGGATGGTCTTGGTGATCGTGTCGATGATGATCAAGTCGGTCTCCTGAAAGCCGCGCAACCCAACGCACACCGCTTCCGCGCATGCGAAACGGATTGCGAAAAGGGAATCGAGGACGAACGGGTGGCAGGGTCGTCAGCGGCAACAAGCACAGACCGTGCGCTTGCACTGATCGACGACGCGACGCTTGGTCAGCAACAGAGACCGAAACATGCCAAACTCCTCCATCGGTCCTGGCGTTAGCACCTGCCCACCGAGGTGGGTGGTTGCTGCGACGTCATCGAGCCAGGTCTCTCGGCCGCTCGGGATGGATGCCCTTGCATTACAGCCGATGGCGTTCGTCATTGGCAACACCGGCCGATCCGTTCTTGTTCCACATCACACGGATCGCCGCGTCAGCGGACGCCGATCTTGACGCAGCGTCGCCCGATTTCCGCGGCACAACGGCCAGGTGAGTGAAGTTCGACGAGGTGATCCGATTGCACCCGGTAACAGGACGATTTCGCCTGGTCAGCGCAAAAAGCGAGCTCCGTTTCGGCGGCCGCGCCGGTAATTCAACCGAAAGTATGAGCCGCGGGTGCCCGGCGACCGAGCGATCGGCCAGCTCGTGCGCGCCCGTTCCGCACCCGCCGGCGGCAACCCTGCCCCTGCGGTCCGCACCCGCTGCCCGTGTGACCGGCCACCGTCGATACCCGCTGTCGCTGACCGGCAGGCATGCCCGCGGCCGCTGACCGGCAGGGACCGGCCCCGCGCAGGGTCGGTGCTTGCTCCTGGCGCAGCCCGACCCCGCGTCCCGACCTACCGGCCCCGCGCAGGATCGGTGCCTGTCCCGGCTACCCACGCACCGCAACCAGGCGAGCAAAATCCGCCACGGCCAGCTGCTCCCCTCGAGCAGCCGGATCGATGTCCGCGGCCCGCAGCAGCTTCTCCGCCTGCTGTGCCGACCCCGCCCATCCGGCCAGCGCGGCACGAAGTGTCTTGCGCCGCTGCGCGAAAGCCGCATCCACCACGGCGAACACCTCGTCGGCAGGCACCTGCGCGGGCGGCTCGCCGCGCTGGAAGGCCACCAGCGCCGAGTCCACGTTGGGCACTGGCCAGAACACCGCTCGCGGCACCGCAGCCACCTTCTTCGCCGTGCCGTACCAGGCCAGCTTCACGCTGGGGACGCCGTAGCTGCGACTGCCTGGTCCTGCCGCCATGCGGTCCGCCACCTCGGTCTGCACCATCACCAGCGCCGTCCGCAGCGAAGGAAGTTCGCCGAGCAGGTGCAGCACGACCGGCACCGCCACGTTGTAGGGCAGATTCGCCACCAACGCGTTCGGCGCCTCAGGGAGATCGCTCGCGGCAAGACGCAACGCGTCCGCGGTCAGCACATGCAGGCGGTCCGCTGCGCCACCGGCGCGCTCGGCGACCGTCGTGGGCAGGCGCTGCGCCAGTGCCGGGTCGACCTCCACGGCATGCACTCGCGCTCCGACTGCGAGCAGCCCAAGCGTCAGTGAACCGAGCCCCGGCCCGACCTCCAGCACCACGTCGCCGGAGCCGACGCCGGACAGCTGCACGATGCGCCGCACCGTGTTGGCGTCGTGCACGAAGTTCTGGCCGAGCTTCTTGGTCGGCCGCAGCCCGATCTCGTCGGCCAGCCTGCGGATGTCTGCCGGTCCGAGGAGCGCAACGGTCACCCGCGCAGCCTAATCGGCCGGAGGCAGCAGGCCTGCCGGGGCATCGGCACCGTACGCCGGAGAGCACGGCAGGACGCCCGGCATGCGGCCGGACGGTCAGCGCGGCAGGCCCAGCTTCGCCGAGCAGTGCGGCCAGGCGCCGTAACCACCGTTGGCGTCGCGCAGCTTGGTCGCCACCGCGATCTGCTGCTCCCGGGTGGCCTGGTGCGGGTACTCCGCGTAGGCACCGCCGCCGTAGGCGTCCCAGGTGCCCTTGTTGAACTGCAGGCCGCCGTAGTAGCCGTTGCCGGTGTTGATCGTCCAGTTGCCGCCGGATTCGCACTGGGCCAGCCGATCCCAGACGCTCGCGTCGTCGATCTTGGTGCCGACCCTGACCACCCGCTCCTTGGCTTCGCGCAGGATCTTCTTGTCGATCTCCTTGCGGGCGATCTCCACGTTGTTCTTCTTGGTCACCTTGTAGGTGACCAGGGCGAGGCCTGCCCTGCCCTCCTCGACGACCTTGGTCTTGCCCGCCTCGAGCGTGTTGTCCTTGATCTCCTTGACCGGCGGCTCGATCGGCTCCTTGACCTGGATGGTGAACGTGCCGGTGCGGGTGATGTAGACCGACGAGCCGTCTTTGAGCTTGCGGCTCAGGCCGTCCTCGACCTTGTCCTTCGGGCCGAGCTTGATGCCCTTGGCCTTGAGGAACTCCTCGACGGTGACCGCGTGCGTCTGCACGGTCTGCGGCTTCTCGCCACCGTCGACGAGCTTGATCTTCTTCAGGGTCTTGATCTCCAGGATCATGCCCTTCAACGGCACGTCGCCGTCCTGCGGCGCGGAGATCCACGCACCCTGCGCGACCAGGTTGCTCTTGCCCAGCTGCACCAGGGCGTCGCGCACCTTGGTGGCGCGCACCCAGGTCTGCTGCTGCTCACCGTCCTGGATGACCGTCAGCAGACGGCCCCGTTCCAGCTTGATGACCCCGTTGTCGCCGATCTCGGCGTGCGGGGCCAGCGACAGCGCGTCATGCGGGCCGACCTTGATGCCCGCGTCCTCCAGCACGTCGCCGACCGTGGTGCCGAACGTGCTGACGACGCGCTCTTTGCCGTCGATGTTGATCGTGACGCTCTTGTTCATCGCCAGCGCCACGCCACCGCCGGCCAGCGACATCAGCACCGCCATCACCGCGCCCTTGAGGAAGCGATGCTTCCACTTCTGGGCGGGGGTGACCTTTTGCTGCTCCGGCTGCTCGGCCGCCTGCTCCGCATCGGAAGCGGCGTCGACCTCCTCGATCGGCGGCAGCAGGGTGGTCTCGGCGTTGATCAGCCGGATCAGCTCGTCGACGTCGATGTCCAGGGTGCGCAGCATCTCGCCGGCCTGCGGGCCGAGCGTGGCGTACACGTCCTGCTCGGTGATCGACGGTTCCGGGGAGAACAGCGAGCTGTCCAGCTCACGCTCCAGCTCGGCCAGGCAAGCCGCCTCGTCGAAGCCGGCGAAGCCGGGCTTGCCGGGCTGGCTGCCGTAGTAACCGTGGCCGTACGGCTGCCCGGACTGGCCGGGCGACGGCCGCTCGGCGAGCGCTGTGCGCGACGCTACTGCGATGTTCGACGTACGCGGGCCGGGGCGCCACTCATCGTCGGTCACGGGGTACTGCCCTTTCGGGGTAAGGGTCTTGCTCAGCCGGTGCGAGCCACTCCGGGGGAAAAGCGACCCGCGCCGGTGGAGGTCACGTCGGCGTGTCCTCCGAGAGTCGTACGGTCACGGGACAATAACGGACGCAACCTCCGAGTGCAAACACCCCTCGGAGTAATAGGCGCTTTTCACACCCACTCGACTGGAGCAGTCTGCCCGAACCGACATCACACATTGTTCATCTGGCCGTGACCGAACGGAGTCGGAACACCCGCTCGGCCGCGTCCGTGGTCGCGGCGGCCAGCTCGGCCAGATCGTCCCCGCGCAGCTCGGCGAGGCCGCGCAGGGTGTAGGCGACGCAGTACGGTTCGTTGGGCCTACCTCGGAAAGGATGCGGCGTCAGGAACGGCGCGTCCGTCTCCACCACGAATTGGCCGAGCGGAGCCAGCTTCGCCGCGTCCCGGAGCGCTCCCGCGTTGCGGAAGGTCACCGGTCCGGCGAACGAGAGCACGTAGCCGGCGTCCAGACACCGGCGCGCGACATCTTCGTCACCGGAGAAGCAGTGGAAGATCACCGTTTCGGGTGGGCCTTCCTCGGCAAGGATCCGCAGCACGTCGTCGTGTGCCTCGCGGTCGTGGATCATCAGCGGCTTGCCGATCCGCTTGGCCAGGTCGATGTGCCAGCGGAACGCCTCCTGCTGGGCGCGCGGCGGCGAGAAGTCCCAGTAGTAGTCCAGGCCGGTCTCGCCGACGGCGACCACCCTCGGATGCTTGGCGAGGCGTTCGATCTCGGCCTGCTCCTTCTCCCCGAACGTGCTGGTGCGGGTCGGGTGGATGGCGACGGCCGCATACAGCCGGTCGTCCCAGGTGGCCGCCTCGACCGCCCACCGCGCCGAGGCCAGGTCGTCCGCGACGGTCACCGCGCGAGTCACCCCGGCCGCCTCGGCGCGGCCGAGCATGTCGGTCACGTCGTCGGCCGTCCTCGCCCCGCAGGCGTCCAGGTGGGTGTGTGCGTCCACGGCCGGAACGGGCAGCCGCTCCGGCAGCGGTGGGCGTTCGGTCCGGCTCACTTGATCGGCGCGAAGTCCGGCCCGGTCTCCGCCAGCTTCGGGTCGAGCTTGGCGAACAGCGGCTTGGGCTTGCTCAGCGGGCGGCCCACCTCGATCGGCCGGGACTCCCAGCGCGCCTGCTCGGCGCCGTAGTCACCGGTGATGATCGGGTTGATCTTGCCGGGCACGTCCAGGTCCTCCACCTCGCGGACCTCGGGCTGGGCCGCCCACACGCCGGTGCCGCCCAGCGCCTCGTGCACCTTCTGCGCCGCGTGCGGCAGGAACGGCGTGAGCAGGGTGTTGGCGTCCTGAACCACCTGCAGTGCGGTGTGCAGCACGGTGTCCCGTCGCTCCGGGTCGTCCCCGAGCTTCCACGGCTGCTGCTCGGACAGATACTTGTTGGCCGCCGAGACCACCCGCATCGCCTCGGAGATGCCCGCCCGGAAGCGCGAGCGGGCCAGCGCATCGCCCACGGTGTCGAACGCCGCGCGGGCCTGAGCCTTGAGCTGCTCGTCGGCCTCGGTCGGCGTGCCGGGGCGCGGGATGGCGCCGTTGTTCTTGTACGCCATGGACAGCGCCCGGTTGACCAGGTTGCCCCACTCGTTGGCCAGCTCGAAGTTCACCCGGCGGACGAACTCCTCCCAGGTGAAGTCCACGTCCTGGGTCTCCGGCCCGGCCGCGGAGATGAAGTACCGCAGCGTGTCCGGCCCGAACTCGGCGAGGAATTCGTGCAGGTAGATGACCGTGCCGCGGGAGGTGGAGAACTTCGACCCGCTCATCGTCAGGTACTCCGACGACGCGATCTCGGTGGGCAGGTTCAGCTCGCCGAACGGGCCGGGCGTGCCGCCCTTGTCGCCTGCGCCGTTGTGGCCGAGCAGCAGCGCGGGCCAGATCTGGGCGTGGAAGGTGATGTTGTCCTTGCCCATGAAGTACACGCACTGCGCGGCCGGGTCGTTCCACCAGGCCCGCCAGGCCTCCGGGTCGCCGCTGCGGCGTGCCCACTCCACCGAAGCGGAGAAGTACCCGATCACCGCGTCGAACCACACGTAGAAGCGCTTGAGGGGCTGGTCGCGCCACCCGTCCAGCGGGATCCGCACCCCCCAGTCCAGGTCGCGGGTGATCGGCCGGGGCCGCATGTCGTCGATCAGGTTGCGAGTGAAGTTGACGACGTTGGGCCGCCAGTCGGTCTTGCCTGCCAGCCACTTGCCCAGCGTCTCGGTGAACGCGGGCAGGTCCAGGAACAGGTGCTCGGTCTCGATGAACTCGGGCTTCTCACCGTTGATCCGGCTTCTCGGGTTGATCAGTTCCGCCGCGTCCAGCTGGTTGCCGCAGTTGTCGCACTGGTCGCCGCGCGCGCCGTCGTAACCGCAGATCGGGCAGGTGCCCTCGACGTAGCGGTCGGGCAGCGTGCGGCCGGTGGACGGGCTGATCGCCCCGCGCGTGCGCTGCGGGATGACGTAGCCGTTGCGGTGCATCGCCAGGAACAGCTCCTGCACCACCTTGGCGTGATTGCCCGTCGTGGTCCTGGTGTAGAGGTCGTAGGTCACGCCGAGGCCTTGCAGGTCGTCGACGATGATCCGGTGGTACTTGTCGACGGTCTGCTGCGGGGTGAGCCCTTCCTTTTCCGCCTGCACCAGGATGGGCGTGCCGTGCTCGTCGGAGCCGGAGACCATCAGCACCCGATTGCCCGCCATTCGCTGGTATCGCGCGAACACGTCGGAAGGAACGCCGATACCGGAGACATGGCCAATGTGGCGGGGGCCGTTGGCATAGGGCCAGGCCACCGCGGTCAGGATCGGGGTGCTCATGTTTGTCTAGCCTACGGGTCGGCGAGAAACGAGTTCGCACTGGTCAGCGTCCATCGCGCCGGGGGCCGCGCCGGGTGCAGGCGGGCCCGCCCGAGGCAATTCCGGTCTTCTCCGCCGACCGTGCCGCGCTGCAGTATGAGGCGGTGCGGCTGGATTGCGTTCGGCTCGATGTCTCCGCTTCCGTGGACCAGGTCGTGGCGTTGCTCGACGCCAGGGCCCGGCGCCGCGGCCTGCCCCCTCCGGCGGCGCTGACCGGCGTCTGGTTCGGTTCGCGGGCGGTGCTGGCTCCCTCGGTGCGGCTTGCACCAGCCGGTTCGCACGATGCGTACGAGGTCCCGGCCCGCGTCCCGCACGTCGCTCCGGCGAGGGAAAAAGGCGCGGTCGGCGGGGGCTGGCTCGGCTATCTTGGCTATGATCTCGCGGCCCCGCCGGGAGCTCGGGGAAGGCTCCCGGCGGCGGCCTGGGGGTGGGCCGACCACGTCCTGCGGCTGGACGCCGACGGCTGCTGGTGGCTGGAATCCCTCGGCCGAGACGACACGGCCGAACTCGCCGCGGAATTCACCGCCCTGCTCACCGGGCCGGCCCCGGCGCCGACCGGCTGGACCCCAGCCGTGCTGCGGCGCCCGGATGAAGCCACGCACGCCAAGGCGGTGCGCGCGTGCCTGGAAGCGATCAGCGCGGGCGAGCTGTATCAGGCGAACATTTGCACCCGGTTCACCGGCACGTTCGACGGACGGCCCGCGGAACTCTTCGCCGCCGGGGTGACCGCGCTGCGGCCACGGCGGGCCGCCCTGCTGTCCGGGGACTGGGGTGCGGTCGTCTCGCTGTCCCCGGAACTGTTCCTGTCCCGGCGCGGCCGCACCGTGCACTCGACCCCGATCAAGGGCACCTTGCCCAGGCGCGGCCCCGCCGACGACGCCAACGCCGGGAAGCTGCGCCGGTCGGTCAAGGACGTCGCGGAGAACGTGATGATCACCGACCTGGTGCGCAACGACCTGGGGCGGGTCGCCGTGGTCGGCTCGGTCACCGTGCCGGAGCTGCTGCGGGTCCGCCCGGCTCCCGGGGTCTGGCACCTCGAGTCGACCGTGCGTGCCACGGTGCGCGAGGGCTGCACCGACGCCGATCTGCTGCGTGCGGCGTTCCCGCCCGGATCGGTCACCGGGGCACCGAAGCTCCGCGCGCTCGAGGTGATCGCCGACCTCGAGATCGCCCCGCGCGGGGTCTACTGCGGCGCCGTCGGCATGGTCTCCCCGGTGGCCGGGCTCGAGCTCAACGTCGCCATCCGCACCTTCGAGCTGTGCTCGGGGGTGGTCGAGCTCGGCGTCGGCGGCGGTATCACCGCGTCGTCGGACCCGGAGCTGGAGTGGCAGGAGTGTCTGCACAAGGCCGCGCCGCTGGAGTCCGTTCTGGCCCGGGATGCCGGGAATTTCGGTTGCGGACCCGATGTTGGCTTCGGTTAGCGTTGCTAACCAAGGAGGGTCAGTGTCGACGACAACGCAACCGCAGCTCGGCTACCGGGCGCTGCCACGCGAAGTGTGGGTGCTGGTCTCCGCGAACGTGCTGATCGCCGCCGGGTTCGGATTGGTTGCGCCGGCCATCCCGGTCTTCGCCAAGAGCTTCGACGTCGGCATCTCGGCCGCTTCGCTGGTGGTCAGCGCCTTCGCGGGCGCGCGCCTGGTGTTCGCCCCGGCCACCGGCCCGCTCATCACCAAGCTGGGCGAGCGCAAGGTCTACCTGTGGGGCCTGATCATCGTGGCGGTCTCTACCGGCGCCGCCGGATTCGCCCAGACCTACACCCAGCTGGTCGTCTTCCGCGGGCTGGGCGGCATCGGGTCGACCATGTTCACCGTCTCCGCGGTCGCGCTGCTGATCCACCTGACCCCGCCGCCGCTGCGCGGCCGGGCATCGGGCCTGTTCGGGGCCGGTTTCCTCACCGGGAACGTGGTCGGGCCGCTGGGCGGCAGCGGGCTGATGACGATCTCGCTGCGTGCGCCGTTCCTGATCTACGCGGCGCTGTTGGTGGTGGCCACGTTCCTGGTCTGGCTGTTGCTGCGGAAGTCGACGCTGATCGGCAGGGTCGACGCGGAGACCGCCCCGGCGGTCACCATCGGCCAGGCCCTGCGCAACCACGCCTACCGGGCGTCCCTGCTGACCAACTTCGCGTTCGGCTGGTTCGTCTTCGGCGTCCGGGTGGCGCTGCTGCCGCTGTTCATCGTCCAGGTGCTGCACGAAAGGGAAGAGCTGTCCGGGATCGCCTTCGGCGTCTACGCGGCGGTGAACGTGCTCGCGCTGCTGCCCACCGGGCGGCTGGCCGACCGGATCGGGCGCAAGCCGCTGATCCTGGCCGGCCTGGTGGTCGCGAGCGCGGGCACCGTGTGGCTCGGGCTGACCACCTCGGTGGTGGAGATGCTGCTGGCCAGCGCGGTGGCCGGGATCGGAACCGGCGTGCTCACCCCGCCGAACCAGGCCGCGGTCGCCGACATCGTGGGCTCCAAGGGCCGCGGCGGGCCGGTGCTGGCCACGTTCCAGATGGCCGCCGACGTCGGCGCCATCATCGGGCCGTACGTGGCCGGGCTGATCGCCGAAGGCAGTACCTACGGGTGGGCGTTCGGGCTGACCGGCGCCCTGACGTTGCTGGCCGCCGTGGTGTGGTTGCCCGCGCCCGAGACGCTGCCACGTGATCCCGAAGAGCCGCACCACCCGACTCCCGAGCAGGCCTGCGAACTGGAGGCCCAGGAGGCGCGCTAGCCGCCCGCCCGCTTCCGAGCGGCGAGCACCGCGTTGTAGAGGTCACGTGCGGAGACACCGGCACGCTGGGCCACCGAGGCGACCACGTCCTTCAGCCGCTGTCCGCCCGCGGCCTCGGCCTCGACGCGGGGCACCAGCTCCTCGACCGTGACGAGCGTCTTTTCGGCCGGCGCCAGCACCACGGTGATCTCGCCCTTGACGCCTTCCGCGGCCCATTCGGCCAGTTCGGCGAGCGTGCCGCGCCGGACCTCCTCGTATCGCTTGGTGAGCTCCCGGCACACCGCAGCGCGCCGGCCGCCGCCCAGCACCGCCACGGCTTCGGCCAGCGTGCGGGCAAGCCGGTGCGGGGCTTCGAAGAACACCGCCGTGCGGGGCTCGTCGGCCAGCGCCGTGAGGAAGGCCCGGCGGGCTCCTTCCTTGCGCGGCACGAAGCCTTCGAAGCAGAACCGGTCGGCGGGCAGACCGGACAGCGCCAGCGCCGTGGTCACCGCGGACGGCCCGGGCAGGCACGTCATCGGCAGTCCCGCCTGCACACAGGCGTCGACCAGGGAAAACCCGGGATCGGAGACGCTCGGCATGCCCGCGTCGGTGACCAGCAGGACCGTCTCGCCGGCGCGGACGGCATCCACCAGTGCGGGGACCTTCGCCTGCTCGACCGCGTCGTAGAAGCTGACCATGCGCCCGGACGGCCGGATGCCGAGCGCAGCGGCCAGCGCACGGGTGCGGCGGGTGTCCTCGGCGGCGATCACGTCGGCGGTGGCCAGCGCTTCCTTGAGACGGTCCGAGGCGTCCCGGCTGTCCCCGAGCGGGGTCGCGGCGAGCAGCAAGACTCCAGTCACCCGGCGATCCTAAATCGGCCGCGCCCGCCGAACCGGGGTGTCGGGCCGCCGCCAGCCGCTGTGGCGCCGATCCAACGGCACACGGCCCTCACGTTCCTGGACCTACCATGGTGCCCCGTGACCGCGGTTCTGCCGGACGACCTCCGAGCCAGCTACCCCGGCTTCGGTGGTGGCCGTCCTCCCTCCGACGTCGAGCTGGCGCTGCGCGGGCGTCCGCTGCCGGCGGACCGTGCCCGCTCGTGGATCGTCACCGCGGTCGTCACCGCGCTCGCGGCCGTGGTGCGCCTGTGGAACCTTGGCTGGCCCACCGACCACGGCACCCCGGTGTTCGACGAGAAGCACTACGTGCCACAGGCGTGGCAGATGCTGCGCAACGGCGGTTACGAGGACAACTACGGCTACGAACTCGTCGTGCACCCGCCGGTGGGCAAACAGCTGATCGCCATCGGCGAGTGGCTGTTCGGCTACAACGGCTGGGGATGGCGGTTCACCGCCGCGATCTCCGGCATCGTGCTGGTGCTGCTGGTCGTCCGCATCGCGCGCCGGCTGACCAGGTCCACGCTGCTCGGCGCGATCGCCGGGGTGTTGCTCATCTGCGACGGCGTGCTGCACGTCCAGTCGCGCATGGGGATGCTGGACATTTTCCTCACCGTGTTCGTGGTGGCCGCGTTCGGCTGCGTGGTGATGGACCGCGAACAGGTGCGCGAACGGCTCGCCGAAGCGGTCCGCAAGGGCTGGATCGGCGACGACTCGTACGGACCGCGGCTCGGCTACCGGTGGTGGCGAGTCGGCGCCGGCGTGCTGCTCGGCCTGGCCTGCGGGGTGAAGTGGTCCGGCCTGTACTTCGTGGTGGCCTTCGGGTTGCTCATCCTGGCGATGGACTGGAGCGCGCGACGCACCGCCGGGGTCGAGCGCCCGCTCCGCGGAGTGCTGCGCCGCGACCTGTTCCCCGCCGTGGCGACCGTCGGCGTGTTGGCCGTGGCGGTCTACGTCGCCACTTGGTGGGCGTGGTTCGCCAGCGAGACCGCCACCGACCGCCACTACGTCGAGATCACCGGGCAGGGCGGCGTGCTGGCCGGGCTGCTGCCCGACACGGTGCGGTCCTTCCTGGCGTATCACGTCAACGTGCTGGACTTCCACGCCGGGTTGCACACCCCGGAGGGTGACCCGCACCCGTGGGAATCCAAGCCGTGGACCTGGCCGATGGGGTTGCGGCCGATGCTCTACTACTGGGGCAACGGCCCGGAGGCCGCGGGCTGCGGCCGCGACGAGTGCGTCCGAGCGACCATGCTGATCGGCACCCCGGCCATGTGGTGGCTGGCCGTGCCGGTGCTGCTGTGGGGTCTGTGGCGCGCGGTCTTCCGGCTGGACTGGCGCTACGCGATGGTGCTCACCGGCTACTTCGCCGGTTACCTGCCCTGGTTCCGGGACGTGGACCGGCAGATGTACTTCTTCTACGCCACCCCGATGGCCCCGTTCCTGGTGCTGGCGCTGACGCTGGTGCTCGGCCAGGTGCTGGGCAGCGCCAGCGCCGGGCTGGAACGCCGGGGCACCGGGCTGCTGGCGGTGTCGCTGTACGTGGGGTTGGTGGTGGCGAACTTCGTCTGGCTGTGGCCGATCCTCAACGGCGAATCGATCACCCACGCGCGCTGGGAAGCCGAGCTGTGGTTGCCGTCATGGAAGTAAGCTGCTGACGTGATCGAGGACGCGCCGGAGGATCCTCCTCCACGTCCGCTGACGCGGGCTGCGGCCGCGCGCCGAGCGTTGGGCACGTTGATGCCGGGCGGTGGTCACCCCACCCGCGCGGTACTGAGTCTTTTCGCTGGTTTCATCCTGTTCGGCACGCTGGTGCTGATGCTGCCCGTGGCCACCGCCAGCGGTGAGTCCACCGACTTCGTCACCGCGTTGTTCACCTCGACCTCGGCGGTCTGCGTGACCGGGCTGACCGTGGTGGACACCGAGTTCTACTGGTCGGAGTTCGGTCACGTGGTGCTGCTGGTGCTGATGCAGATCGGTGGCATCGGCATCGTGACCATCGCCTCGGTGCTCGGGCTGCTGGTGGCCCGCAGGTTCAGCCTGCGGATGCAGATGACCATGCAGGCGGAGATGCGCGGCATCGGCTTCGGCGACGTGCGGCTGATCGTGCGGCGGGTGGTGATCATCTGCGCGGTCATCGAGGCCGCACTGGCGGTGATCCTGACCGCGCGGCTAATGATCGGCTACCACGTGCCGTTCGGCAGGGCGCTGTACTCCGGTGTCTTCCACAGCGTCTCGACGTTCACCGGCGGCGGGTTCTCCCTGCACTCCGACAGCCTCACCAGGTACGCGGGCGACGCCTGGATGGGTATTCCGATCGCCGTGGTGGGAATCATCGCCGGGATCGGCTTCCCGGTGCTGTTCGAGCTGGGCAGGCGGGCTCGTCACCCGCGACGCTGGTCGCTGCACACCAAGATCACCCTGCTCACCTCGGCCATCCTGCTGGTGGTCGGGTTCGTGTTCCTGCTGATCGCCGAGTGGAACAACCCGCTCACGCTCGGCCCGATGGGGGTCGGCGAGAAGATCGTGACGGCGTTGTTCGGGTCCGTCGTCCCCCGCTCCATCGGGCTGACCACCATCCATGTCAGCGACATGACCTCCGAGTCGCTGCTGCTGTACGACGTGCTGATGTTCATCGGCGGCGGCAGCGCCAGCACCGCGGGCGGCATCAAGGTCACCACGTTCGCGCTGCTGGCGTTCGTCATCTGGGCCGAGATCCGGGGCGAACCGACCGTGCACGTGATGGGGCGGCGGCTGTCGCCGATGGTGCAGCGGCAGGCCTTGACGGTGGCGCTGCTCGGTGTCGGACTGGTGATGACGACGACGATGGTCGTCCTGGCGTTGACCGACTACCGGCTGGAGCAGGTGTTGTTCGAGGTGATTTCCGCGTTCGGGACCGTGGGACTGTCCACCGGGCTGACCCAGCACCTGCCGGTCGCCGGCGCGCTGATCTTCGCCGGGCTGATGTTCATCGGCAGGATCGGACCGATCACCACGGCCACCGCACTGGCGCTGCGCGAACGCAGGCGCCGCTACGAACTACCGGAGGAGCGACCGATCGTTGGCTAAGAAGGAACATTCGGACAATCGCGCGGTCGTCATCGGCCTCGGCCGGTTCGGCAGCTCGCTGGCGCTGGAGCTGGTGAGCGGCAACACCGAGGTGCTCGGCCTGGACCGCAACGAGAAGCTGGTGAACGCGTGGGCCGACGACCTGACGCACGTCGCCGTGGTGGACAGCACCGACGAGGAGGCGCTGCGCCAGCTGAACGTGCACGAGTACCCGCGCGCGGTGGTGGCAATCGGAGCCGACCTCGAGGCGAGCATCCTGACCACGTCGATCCTGTCGGACTTCGGAGTCAAGAAGATCTGGGCGAAAGCGCTGTCCCGCCAGCACGCCAAGATCCTGGAGCGGGTCGGGGCGCACCACGTGGTACTGCCCGAGCACGACATGGGCGAGCGGGTGGCCCACCTGGTGATGGGCCGGATGCTGGACTACATCGAGTTCGAGGACGACTACGCCATGGTCAAGACCCTGGCGCCGCGGGAAGCGGTCGGCCGCACGCTCGGTGAGTCGCAGCTGCGCAGCAAGTACGGCATCACGGTGGTGAGCATCAAGCGGCGCGGGGAAGGGTTCACCTACGCCACGGCGGAGACCATGGTGCGGCCGGGGGACCTGCTGATCGTGGCGGGCAAGGCGAAAGACACCGAACGCTTCGCCGAGCTGACCTGAGCGGCAGGCGCCGTAGGGCGACGTCGGCGCTCCAGGATCTCGCGCGGCACCTGGTAGCCGTACCGGACCAGGTAGTACCGTCATGACGCACCGAGCCTGCGGGCAGCGGTCGGACTCGACTGTGCCGTGCCAGGCGAGCACAGCCCGCATGCGGCGACGGTCCGTCGTCCTGCGGGCACGGGCGCTTCCGGACTGTCACGGGCCTGGCTCAGCGGCATCGGCCAGCCCGCGCGCGGCGCTCGTAGCTCGGTCGACCAGCAGCCTCACGACCTGCCTGACACGGCCGGGCCAACCAACGCACCGGCCGACCAACCAGCAACAGCCCACGCACCGCGAGATCCGCCACCAGCACAGCACCGCCTCGACCAGCAAAACAGCACGCTTGCCCAGACCACCCACAAACCCGGCCGACCAGCCCCCGCAACCCACCCGACAAGACCAGGCCAACCAACGCACCAGCCGACCAACCAGCAACAGCCCACGCACCGCGAGATCCGCCACCAGCACGGCATCGTGTGGTTCAGCAGGCCCCGGCAGCACCTGCCTCGCCCGGCACGACCGGCAGCACGACCCCGCGTGAATTCCGAGCGCCAGCAGCATCCGCCCCCTGGCAGCAGCGCGACCAGCGTGGCTCAGGCCCGCGGCATCATCCGCGTCACCGGGCCCTCGCGGGACTCCCCGACCTTGGCCAGCCAGCCATTCACCTCGCGCACCACGGTCTGCAGCGTCGGGCGGTTGCGCGGCTGGGCGTCGAGCGAGGCGCGGAGCAACCGGATGTGCACGCTGCGCTCGGGCAGGTGGCTCGGCGGCTCAGCCCGGGATGCCGCGATCAGCGCGGCCATCGGGTTCTCCTTCACCCCGCGCGGTGGGTGGCCGGTCAGCGCGTAGCTGACTGTCGCGGCCAGCTGCCAGGCGTCCGACGCGGGCGTGGCCGGCGCACCGTTCGCCGTTTCCGGCGCGGTGTAGTCCGGGGTGCCGATCATCATCCCGGTGGCCGTCATCTTCGCGTCGTCCTTGCTGCGCGCGATGCCGAAGTCGATCAGGTGCGGCGTACCCGCGGGGTCGATGATCACGTTGGACGGCTTCACGTCCCGGTGCAACACGCCCCGCTCGTGCGCGGCCAGCAGCGCCGAGGCCATGGTCGACCAGAGCCGGGCGGCGGCGACGTCGTCGATCGGGCCGTTGCGGTCGACCGCGAACGCCAGCGCCTCGCCCTCCAGGTACTCCATCACCAGCGCCAGGCCGTCCTCTTCCTCCACCAGGTCGTAGACCTTGACGCAATTGGGGTGGTTGATCTGGGCCAGTGCCTTGGCCTCGCGCTGCATGCGCTGCTCGGTGTCCGGGTCCGGGGCGTGCGCGATCTTCAGCGCCACCCGGCGGTCCAGCTGGGTGTCGATCGCCTCCCAGACGGTGCCCATGCCGCCGTGGCCGAGCTTGCGCACCCTGCGGTACCTGCCGTGCTTCCTCGGCAACGGCGCGGCGGCCGCGGCCATCGCCGGGACCGGACCACCCGGGCTGCCCGGCTCCGGCTGGGGCGCGAGCGCGGTGGGCGCGTACTGCTTCGGCGGGGGTGGTGGCGGCGGTGGCGGAGGTGCGGGCTCCGGCCGGTAGGGCGGTGGGGCGGGCGGTGCCGCGGCCAAGGCGGCCTTCTGGTCAGCCCGGCGGATGGCCTGCCAGCTGGGCGGCCCGATCATCGCCAGCGGCACCAGGCCGAGCACCGAGATCGGCAGGAAACCGATCCACAGGTACATGGCGGTGTTGGCGCTGACCGGCATGCTCAGCAGCGCCAGGGCCACGAACGGCCCCCACAGCAGGCGGGCGGGCCAGTGCGGCCCGCGCCGCATCGCCATCCGCGCCTGCAGCATGACGAAGAACCCGACCAGCAGGGGCAGGCCCACCAGCGCGATCAGGTAGAGCCAGTACGACAGCGAGCTCTTCGGGTAGAAGACCACCTCGAAGACGTTCTGGCCGCCGCCGAGGTGCTTGCGCTGGTTGCCGACCAGCTCGCACTCCGTGGTGCGCAGCGACTCCAGGTCGGCGAACGTCAACCCGGTGCGCCCGGGACCGCCACCGGTGAACGCCGCGTGGTACACCTCCGAGGCGCCCATCATCAGCATCCACGGCAGGACCAGCACGAAGACACCGCCGACGGTGGCGAACGTGGCGATGGTCGCGGTGTTGTAGACGTTGCCGGTCACTTTGCGGACCAGCGCGACGATCACCGAGGCCAGCACCGGCAGCAGTGCGATGAGCGCCCCGGCGGTCATCGTGGCCCACACCCACTCGCCCGGGCAGATGCCGGGGCCGAACAGCTGTTTGGCGAACGACAGCAAGGAGCCGGCCAGGTCGGTGAACATCGGCCCTCCCTCCGTCGTCCGAGCGCGGAACTCCAGTATGTCGGGTACCGCGATCGCCACCCCGGCACACGGGGCGAATTGCTGTCGTGTTGTGCTGGACGGGTGCATCCTCGCGGCAAGCATTCTGTGCGTAGACGCCGGGCCCGAGCGCTAGGTTGCTCGCTGGTCGGAGCGGTTTTGCTCACCGCGTGTACCCCGACGAGCGAACCGCCCGCCCAGCCGACGCCGCCATCACCCGCGCCGCCTGCGATGACGTCGTCGCGGGCTCCTGCTCCCGTGACGTTGCCGAAAGGGAATCCCCAGTTGACTGACGTCATCCCCGCGCCGGTGCGGGTGGAACAGGCACCGCAGCAGAACTTCCCACTGGACGAAACCACCGCGATCGTCGCGCCGGAGGAGCCGCGGGCTGCTCGGGCGGCCTCCGACGCCGCCGGGCTGTTGCGCGAGACGCTGCGCCGATCCACCCGGTACGAGCTGCCGGACACCCCGCGCGGGCAGGTGATCGCGCTCGAACTCGCCGATTCGGGTGATCTTCCGCCGCAGGGGTACCGGCTCGAGGTGACTCGCACTCGCGTGACGCTGACCGGAGCGGACCGGGCGGGCCTGCTCAACGGTGTGCAGACGTTGCTGCAGCTGCTCCCGCCTGAAGTCGTCGCCGGGAAGCGTCCGCGTGGCGATCTGGTGATCGCAGGCGGAGTGATCACCGACTACCCGCGCTTCCGCTATCGCGGGACGATGCTCGACGTCGCCCGCCACTTCTTCGACGCCGAGACGGTGAAACGGCACATCGACCGGATCGCCCGCTACAAGATCAATCATCTGCACCTGCACCTGTCCGACGACCAAGGCTGGCGGCTGGAGATCCGCAAGTGGCCGAACCTGACCAGGGTGGGCGGCCGCACCCAGGTCGGCGGCGGGCGAGGCGGCTGGTTCAGCCAGCGCGACTACACGTCGATCGTCCGCTACGCCCAGCGGCGCGGGGTGACCATCGTGCCCGAGTTCGACATGCCCGGTCACACCCAGGCGGCGTTGGCGGCCTACCCGGAGCTGAGCTGCGACGGCAAGGCGCGCTCGCCGTACACCGGCACGCAGGTCGGGTTTTCCACGCTGTGCGTGGAGAAGCCGAAAACCTACGAGTTCGTGCGGGACGTCATCGAGGAGGTCGCCGAGCTGACTCCGGGTCCGTACCTGCACATCGGCGGGGACGAGGCGCAGTCGACCAAGCCGCAGGCCTACCGCCGGTTCATCGGCGAGGTCCTTCCGATGGTGCTGGAGGCGGGCAAGCGGCCCATCGGCTGGCACGAGTACGCCGAGGCGGACCTGCCGAAGGAGGCCGTGGTGCAGTACTGGCGGCTCGAGCGTGCCCACGCCGCCACGGCAGCCGCCGCCCGCTCCGGCAACCGGGTGGTGATGTCGCCCGCGGACAAGACCTACATCGACATGAAGTACTTCGAGTCGGATGCCCGGGGCAACAAGTGGGCCGGCCCGGTCAGCGTGCAGACCGCCTACGACTGGGATCCGGCCCGCTACCTGGCGGGCGTGGGCGAGCAGGCGATCCTCGGGGTGGAGGCGCCGCTGTGGACCGAGCTGGTGGAGACCGAGGCCGACATCGAGCGGCAGGCCTTCCCCCGGCTGGCGGCCATCGCCGAGGTCGGCTGGACGCCGCAGAAGGACCGCAACTGGCAGGACTTCCGCAAGCGGCTGGCCAAGCACGGCCCGCGGCTGGAGGCGCTGGGCATCGCCTTCCACCGCTCGCCGGACGTGCCCTGGTAAAGCCGGCATGGCGGCCATGCCGGGGCGCCGGGCCTGACGACGCTTCCTGGCACGGTCATCCCGGGCCCGATGCCCCGGCGCATCCCGGAAAGGTCACCCCGCGCCCGATGTCCCGGCGCATCCCGCGCACCCGCCACACATTCCCGACCCGCCCGCCCAGTCGCGCCGTGCCTCCCGCGCCCCCTGACCTCACGGGTACCCCCAGATACGACGGCACGGTCATCCCGCGCCCGCCCGCAGCGCACACCCCGTGCCGTCCGGCCGCACCGCGACTCTCGACCCCACCAACGGTCCTCCCCACCACCGATCGCATGGGCACCCTGCGCCGCCACACCACGCACTCCCGACTGGCACACAGCCGCCCACACCCGGTCGCACCGCACCCGCGCGCCCTGTCCTCACAGGGCACTCCCAGCCGACATGCTCATCCCACGCCCGGTCGCACCGCACCCGCGCGCTGCCCGGCCGCACCGCGACTCCCGACCCCACCAGCGGTCGTTCCCACCACCGATCGCATGCCGCACCCTGCGCCATCCACGCACACTCCGGTACCAGTCGGGCCGCCCACGCGCCCGGCCGCACTCCGAGCACGGCCTGGTCCCAGCGCGTGCCAGGGCAATACGGCCCGTCTCCCTGGCCTCACCGCGACACGGCGTCAAAGTGGGCCAGGCGGGTTTCCGGGCTGTTTGACACGTTCAGTCGCGGCGCGTTCCTGCTCTCGGCGGCGTCCGGTCGCTGCATCCAACACAGCCGGGCAGCCCGTCCGCAGCGCGCCGTCGTGCCTGCGTCGCTGCGGTCCACGCGAAGCGCCCGCGCCGCGGCCTTCCGATCCCTACTCGCTCATCAGGTCGGGCAGGGAGCGGACCGTGGTGAAGTTGCGAACATCGCTCACCGGCCGGTCCTTCCGTGCCGGAGCCTGCACGCGCACCACTGCCCCATCCACGACGGCCTCGGCCCCGCGGAGCGCATCGAACTCCGGCCCGACCGCGTCCGGCAGCCTCTGCTCGAATGTCTTCCGCAGTTGCTCCGCGTTGCCGTCAGCCGGAGCCATGCACACGACCTCGGTGACGTCGTCCGGCGCGGCAACCTGTACCCCGACGGCGTAGACCACGTCCGGACCGTCCCCCGGCCGATACAACTCCGCCGCGACGACGTCACCCAGGCAGTTGGCGGCGGCCATCGTGACCGGATCGTCGGCCAGCGTCTCGCCCTGCGTAGCCGCCACCCACTCCATGGCCGCGGCACCTGAGGAGTAGGCGAACGAACCCGGGGCAGTCCGGGTGACGTTGAACTCGTTGGTGTGGACCACGTCGGAGAACGGGCCGTCGTAATCGATCCCCTGGGACGCGTCGACAACCCACGTGGTGGCCTCGCCGTCCTTCTTCGGCGTCGCTCCCCGCGCCGAGATCTTGGCCTCCACCGCGGTCACGTCGTAGTCACCGCGGATCACTCCGACCCAGTCGGGCGGCAGGCCCGCGACGAACGCTTCCTGCATCGCGTCGATGTCGAGGTCGATGCCCTTCTTGACGTTCTCCCGCTCGATCCACAGCGCATCCCATCCCCAGCCGCTCAGCGGCTCGAACCGGCTCCGATCCTGCTCGACGAGGTCGCGGATGGCTGCGATGTCGCCGTAAGTGAAGGCGACTCGGCTCTCCCGCGTCGACCGCACGGCACCCAGAGCGGCGATCAAGCCCTCGCTCTGCCCGGCGACCGGCTTCCCGGCGCTGGTCTCCTGGCTGCCCGCGGCGGCATCGCCCTGCACTGTGTTCGAGCAGCCCGCGGCAAGGAGCAGCCCGGCCGCTCCGAGCGCGAGTACGCGTCCCCTCCATGACATGATCGGCAGACTAGCCAGCTCACGCCCGCCGGAGAACGGTGACATGATCCGGCGGCTCGCAACCACCTGCCCGGAGCAGCGCCCGATCCGGGCCGCGGCCGGCGACAGCCGCAGCTCACGGCCGGGATCGGCCCCCTCGGTCCGGACGCTAGTACTTCAGGCCGTGCCCGAACGGATACAGCGTGACCTCCGGGTCCTCCGCGCTGGGGATCGACACCGGCAACTTCCCCTTTGGCGACACCTCGCCGAACAGCACGCGGGCCAGCGACGGCATCACCACGGGGCTGTAGGAGTAGGTGGCGACATACGTCGGCGCCTCGGGGAAGTAGGCGATGTCGTACGGGTTGCGCACCGCCACCACGATGACCGGCTTGCCGGTCGCCAGCAGCGCCTTGACCAGCTGCTCCTGCTTGCCCCCCGGGTCGGTCGCCTTTCGGTCGGAGGCGTTCATGGTCAGCACCACGACCAGGTCGTTGGCTTCCGCGGCCGCCACCGCCTCGGCGATCTGCGCATCGGTCGGCTGCGACCCCGTCTCCAGCGCCGTGGCCTTCGCGCGCCGCTTGGTGAACTCCTTCGCCAGGTTGGCCGTCGACTCCGCACCGAACCCGGTCACCAGCACGTTCCTGGACCTCTTGGCCAGCGGGAGCGTCTTGGTCTCGTTGGTGATCACCGTGATCGTCCGGTCGGTGACCCGCTTGGCCGTCGCCTGGTGCGCCGGATTGCCGACGTACTTGCCGACCTTCCCCGGGTCGACGAACGGATCGTCGACCAGGCCCTTGGCGTACTTCAGCTCGAGGATGCGACGCACGCTCTGGTCGATGCGCTCCTCGGAGATCCGGCCGGAGGCCACCGCGTCCAGCACGGAGTTGTAGGCCAAGTCCATGTCGAAGGGCATCAGCAGCTGGTCGACGCCCGCTTCCAGGGCGCGCAGCGGGATCTCCTCGTCGCCGTACTTCTCCCGCACGCCGTCCATGCGCAGCGAGTCGGTGATCACCACGCCGTCGTAGCCCAGTTCCTCGCGCAGGATGCCGGTCAGGATCGGCTTGCTCAGCGTCGCCGGGTCCTCGCTCGGATCCAGCGCCGGCACGACGATGTGCGCAGTCATCATCGTGTCCACGCCTGCCTTGACCGCGGCCTCGAACGGCGGACGGTCCAGCTGCTCCCATTCCTCGCGGGTGTGGTCGATCACCGGGATGCCGGTGTGACTGTCGACCTCGGTGTCGCCGTGACCGGGGAAGTGCTTCGGAGTGGCCGAGATCTTCGCGTCGTGCTCGTAGCCCTGCACCGCGGCCTTGGTCAGCTCGGCGGTCAGCTGCGGGTCGGACGAGAACGACCGCACACCGATCACCGGGTTCAGCGGGTTGACGTTGACGTCGGCGACCGGGGCGTAGTTCTGGTTCACCCCGAGCGCCTTGAGCTCTTTGCCGATGACCTTGGCGGCGGCGCGCGTGGCCGACGCCTTCCGGCCCGCGCCGAGCGCCATGTTGCCCGGCATCGCGGTGAACGGCGGGCCCATGCGGCTGACCAGCCCGCCCTCCTGATCGGTGCCGATCAGCAGGGGCACCTCGGCCCCTGAGCCGACCGCGGCCCGCTGCAGCCCGTTGGACAGCTCGGCGATCTGCTTCAGGTCGTTGGTCGGGTTGCTCCACGCGAAGTAGATGACACCGCCCAGGTGGTACTTCTGCACCACTTCGGCCGGGGTCGCCACGCCGTAGGCGTCGACGTTCCGCTGGTCGGGGGTGTTCGCGTCGCCGCCGTAGACCTCGGTGACGAACAGCTGGCCGACCTTCTCCTCCAACGTCATCCCGGCCAGCGTGGCCTCGGCCCGCTGCGCGGGCGTCGGTTTCGGCGGACCAGCGGGTGCCGCCGTGGCACCGGTCGGCGCGGCGACCGCGAGCCCGGCCACCAACGCCGCGGACACGGCCAAGCCAAGGCGTCTCCGACGTCCGTGATGCGTCATGAATCCCCTCCCGAGCCGGTGGATACCCCGTGCATGGATCGCCACCGAAAGTTACGTAGGGCACACGATCAGGTCAAGACTTGACGCCTTGAACGGGTCACGAGTGGAAAATCTGCGGCATTTCCGCGATGCGAAGTCCGAATCTCGCGTCACGGCCGCGCCACCGCAACGGCGCGCGAAGGGCCAGGTCGGCGACCAGGCGACGAACGCGTGACGGAAGTTACACTCAAGCGGGCGGCGCAACAGGCCGCTATCGGCGTTACCGTCACCGAGGGCAATCGGCAGGCACTCGTGACGGCACTCGGTGTCCCTCTCGGAGTACTGCTGAGCGCTGTTGGGGCGACCTGCCACATCACGCAGGGTTGCTCTCCCCGGTAAGCCGGTACCACCCACAGCATCGCCGCTTCCGGCCGATCGCCGCAGCGGTCCGTCGACGAGGTGACACGCCCATGACGAAACAGCACGCAGCTCTGACCTACTCGTCCTACCTGGCACTGGACGAGGTGCTCAACGCGCAGCGACCACGCTCCGACGAGCACGACGAGATGTTGTTCATCGTCATCCACCAGGTCTACGAGCTGTGGTTCAAGCAGCTGCTGCACGAGCTGGACCACCTGCAGGTCAGGCTGGAGGCCGGGGACTCGTCGCACGCCATCCGGACGCTGCGCCGGATCCTGACCATCCTCAAGGTCACCGTGGCGCAGATCGACGTGCTGGAGACGATGACGCCGAGTCAGTTCACCAGCTTCCGCGACCGGCTGGAGGCGTCCAGCGGATTCCAGTCCGGCCAGTTCCGTGAGCTGGAGGCGGTGCTCGGCAGGCGGGACGACAGCGTGTTCCTGCACTACCCGGAGGGCACCGCGGCCAGGGAGAAGATCGCGGCCAGGATGTCCAGGCGCTCGCTGTACGACTCGTTCCTGCACTACCTGGTCAAGCACGGCTACCAGGTACCGCGCGAAATCCTGGAGCGCGACGTCACGAAGCCGTACCAGCCGTCGCCCGAAGTGCAGGATCTGCTGCTGCAGGTCTATCGCGACGACGAGGTGCCTGCCAACGTGTGCGAGCACTTGGTG
This sequence comes from Thermocrispum sp., assembly GCF_002919275.1. Classification (NCBI taxonomy): domain Bacteria; kingdom Bacillati; phylum Actinomycetota; class Actinomycetes; order Pseudonocardiales; family Pseudonocardiaceae; genus Thermocrispum; species Thermocrispum sp. The sequence goes on from NZ_PKFA01000014.1 coordinate 89,595, forward strand.
GACTTGGACGAAGGCGTCCAGGAGTGGCGCTACCGGCACGTGAAGATGGTCGAGCGCACCATCGGCGAGAAGAAGGGCACGGGCGGCTCCGCGGGCGCGGCCTACCTGCGCACCACCGTGCACAAGGCGCACTTCCCGGACCTGTGGGCCGTGAGGAACCGGCTGTGACGCTGCACGCTTCCACGAGTCTGCAGCTGTCCGACATCCGCCGCACGCCGAATGCGCTGGCCCCGCACTACTCGGCCTTCCGGGTGGCCGATCGGCTGCTGCTCACCGGTCACTCGCACCAGGCATGGCCGGATGTCGCCGCGGAGGGGCAGGCAGAGGCGTTCGCCGACGCGGCCGAGTACGTCGACACCAAGTGGGACCGCGCACACGCCAAGGCCGAGGCGGTCGCGGCCCACTTCGCCGCATTGCTCGACGACGTCGGCGGAGACATCGCCCTCGGCGCCAACACGCACGAGCTGCTG
>NZ_PKFA01000018.1:0-89549 GCF_002919275.1 Thermocrispum sp.
GGGGGCACCGGCGCCTGCCGGGCCCATCGGCTGCACCGGCCCCGGCGCCATCGCGGCGGCCTGCGCCTGCTGCGGCAGCGGCTGCTGCGGCAACGGCTGCCCGTGCGGATGCGGCTGCCCCTTCGCCTGCAGCTGCGGGTCGCCGCTGGCCACCGCCGCGGTCGCGCCCGGCTTGGCCAGCGGTGGCTGACCCTGCAGCACCGGGGCCTGGGTCGTCGCCTCCGGCGGAGCGCCCTGCGGCGGAACCTCCATGTTCTCCGCCACCCCGGTCTGCGCGCCTTCGGCCAGCGTCGGCTCCGGCTCCTCACCCGGCTTGCGGCCGGAGTGCTTGCCGCCACCCGTGGTGGCCCTGCTGAGCGCCTTGGCGCCCGCGTAACCCACGCCGGCGCCCAGCGCCGCAGCACCCAACGCGGAACCCGCGCTCGGACCGTTGCCCTGGCTGGTGATCTGCGCCGTACCGCTGGTGCTCACCGGCTTGTCCGTCGCCGCGCCACGGTGACCGCCGTCGACATCGACACCGCCGGCCACGCCGCTGCCGCCGCTGCCGGCGCCACCGGAGTAGCCGCCCGCGAAGCCCAGCTGGCCGGCGTTCATGCCGCGCACCTCGCCGCCGATGCTGCTCAGCGAGGTGGCTTCGCCGCCCGCGCCGCTGAACCCGGACAGGGTGCCCCGCACGGACGTGCTGCGGTGGCTCTGCTCGACCGGCTTGAGGCCGATCGACTCGGGGGCGAAGCTCGGCGTGGTGCTGTCCACCTCGGACATCGCCTTGGTGTAGGCGTTCATGTAGCGCTGCTGCTCCTGCTGCACCGCGCGCGCCTCGTCCGCCTGCTTCTTCATGTCCGCCGCCATCGCGGCCGGGCCACCCGACAGGCCTGCGGCCAGCGCCCGGTCCAGGTCGAACTCCTTCGGCGGCGGCATCTTCTTCACCTCGGCCGCGGCCGCCGCCTGGTCCTGCATGCGCTTGCCCATGGTGCGCGCGGCGTCCGCCGCCGTGCTGGAGGCGTTGGCCACCTCGACCAGCGCGCCCTGCGCGGCACCGGAGGCCTTGCCGACCCACGCGCCCGCCAGCTCGGTGATCGCCTCGTACAGCGCGTCCGCGGCGTCGCTGAGCCGCTTGCCCTGCGACATCCACAGCGCGCCGAGCTCTTCCGCCGAGCCGGGGTCGTTGTTGTTGACCGCGCCCTCGTACAGCTCGCGGCTGGAGTACGACGGCCAGTTCGGCGGATTGGTGATGGCCCGGTCGTCGCCGTACATGAAGTCGTCGCGGTTGCGCTGCGCGGACCGGACCAGCTGCTCGGCGGTCGAGGTGTCGCCGAGAACGTCCGTCGACCGCCCCGCCCCGTGCGGAGATCGCCCGCCGGGCACCTGCGGCCGGTTGTCATCGGATTCGTACACGGTTCCCCCTGCTCCTGAACACGAAGGACGACTGGCTGGGCGGGTGAGGCGTCACATCTGCCGCCGGAAGGACTCGGCACCCGCGGCTTCCATCTCCTCGTAGTTCTCGATGGCCGCGACCAACGCCCGCTCGACCTTCTCGTAGTGTGCGTGCAAGTTCCGCAACGCCTGCTCGTACGAGTCCTCGCTCCCCGCGGCACGGTTGGCGCTCTTCCTGGCCATCGCCGTGCCAACCGGGTTGGCGCCCAGCTTCGGCTGGACGTTGAGCTCGTCCACCGCACGCAGCAGGTCCTCGACCTCGTCCTTGCCTGCACGGATCTTGTTCAGCACGGTCCTGGCGGCATCCGGATCGATGCCGATCTGGCCCTCAGCGGCCGCCCTGGCGAACGCCTCCGCGTCTGCGAGGGTCTTGGCCATTGGTCACTCTCCCCTGTTCCCCAGTCCGCGCCCCGCAGCGCGGCTCGTCGTGTTCGCTAAGGTTAACGCACCGGTTGTGCCGATATGACGGTTTCTCTGCGATCAGGGTTCCCGATCGCCATCGAATTGGCAACGCCGTTGCGGCAGCTGGCACCTGCCTGCCGCAATCGCGTTCACGCCGCGTACACCTTGGGGTCGAGCAGGCCGATGAACGGCAGGTCCCGGTAACGCTCCGCGTAGTCCAGCCCGTAGCCGACCACGAACTCGTTGGGGATGTCGAAGCCCACGTAGCTGACCGGGACGTCCACCTTCACCGCCTCCGGCTTGCGCAGCAGCGAGCACACCTCCAGCGAGGCCGGGTTGCGCGTGGCCAGGTTGCGCAACAGCCAGGACAGGGTCAGCCCGGAGTCGACGATGTCCTCCACGATCAGCACGTGCCGCCCGGTGATGTCGCGGTCCAGGTCCTTCAGGATGCGCACCACGCCGGAGGAGGACGTGGACGATCCGTAGGAGCTGACCGCCATGAACTCCAGCTGGGCCGGGATCGGCAGGGCGCGGGCGAAGTCCGTCATGAACATCACCGCCCCCTTGAGCACCCCGACCAGCAGCAGATCCTCGCCTTGCGCCACGATGCCGCAGTAGTCGGCGGCGACCTTGGTCGCCAGTTCCGCGGTCTTGTCCTTGATCTGCTGTTCGGTGATCAGCACCTTGGCGATCTCGCCCGCGTAGGGCCCGGTCGCCACACCCGGCTGGTCCCCTCCGACGTTCATCCGCACTCCTCGTTCACCCGTTCGCGTCTGCCGGCCAGCGTCAGCCTGCCATGTGCCCTGGCGGCCACCAAGTCCCCGGGGAGCCACACTCCCCCTTGCCCCCGCCATCGGCTCACCAAGTCGTCGACCGCGCGCAGGTGCCCCTCGCTGAGATCGCGCGCTCCGCGGTCGAGCAACCACCGGCGCAGTGCCCGGCGCCGGATCGCCGCGTGTGCACCTTCCAGCGGCCCGACGGCCAGCTCACCGCCGGGCAGCCGCGCGGCGGTGAGCAAGTCGCCGGCCAGCGCATCCAGGGCTTCCAGGTCCTCTCTGACCTGACGGGCGGTCCGGGCCAATGCTCCCGCGACACCGCCCTGCAGAACATCGTCCAACAGCGGGATGACCTCGGTGCGCAGCCGTACCCGGGTGAAGGCGGGGTCGGCGTTGTGCGGGTCCTGCCACGGCTCGACCCCGAGTTCGGCGCACGACCGGGCGGTCACCGACCGCGGCAGGTCCAGCAGCGGCCGCAGCCACGGCGGGTCGATCGGCCGCATGCCCGCGATCGACCGTGGCCCCGAGCCCCGGCCCAGGCCGAGCAGAACGGTCTCCGCCTGGTCGTCGAGGGTGTGGCCGAGCAGGACCGGCATGTGCGGCAACGCTTGGCGCAACGCGGAGTACCGGGCCCGCCGGGCCGCGGCTTCCAGCCCGCCGGGGCCGTCCACCTCGACCGGGACGACGCGCGCGGTGGTGACGCCGAGTTTGCGGGCGACCTCGGCGGCGGCCTCGGCGATCTCGGCCGATCCCGGTTGCAAGCCGTGATCGACCACGACGGCGTGGGTTTCACCGGCGATCGCCGCAGCGGCAGCGGCCAGCGCCAGTGAATCCGCTCCGCCGGACACCGCCACCCCCACCGGCCCGGACACCTCCGCCTCGGCCAGCACTGCCCGCACCGCGGCGCGGATCTGCATGGAAGCCGGGCCCGCGCGCCCGGGCTTGCCACCCGGCGCGACGCTGGGCGCGATCCTCACGGGTTGATGCGACGCAGCCATGCCTCTGGTTCGGAGATCTCCGCTCTGGTCGGCAGGGTGTTCGGCGACCGCCACACCGCGTTGAGGCCTGCCATGCCCGCCCGCCGGTGCACGTGCCGGGCGAAGGCGCCGCCCTGCTCGTACTGCTGGATCTTGGCGTCGACCCCGAGCAGCACCCGCAGCAGCCGGTCCAGCATGCTGCCGCCCTTGCGGCGCGCGGTGAATCGGCGGCGAATCTTCGCCACCGACGGCACCACCTGGGGGCCGACCGCGTCCATGACGAAATCGGCGTGCCCTTCCAGCAGGGTGGACAGCGCCACCAGGCGGTCGAACGCCTTGCGCTGGCCCGGCGACTGCATGGCCTCCACCAAGCCGAGCGTGCCGCCGCGCGCGGACCGGATGACGTCCGGCAGCCGGGCGAAGAAGTTCGACGGCACGTCGTCCATCCCGGCGATGAACCGGCCCACCTCGTCGACGAAGTACTCGGTCAGCCAGGACACGGCGGTGAACTGCAGCCGGTGGGTGGACTCGTGCAGGCACACCCACAGCCGGAACTCCTGCGCGGGCACGCCCATCGCCCGCTCGGCGTGCACGATGTTCGGCGCCACCAACAGCAACCGCCCACCGCTTCCGTCGCGGCCGAACGGCTCGTACTGCCCGAGCACCTTGGTGCCCAAGAACGCCAGGGCCAGGCCGGTCTGCACGCCCGCGCTCCTGGGCATCATCCGCTTGCTCGCGACCGCTTCGGCCGCCCGCGGGTGGGACGCGATGGCGCGCGAGGTGAGCGCGTCCAGCCCGTCCGCGGCCGCACGCACCCACGACCGCCGATCCAGCACCGCGGCCTCCGGGATCGGCAGGCCTGCGCCCATCCCGGTCAGTTCCCGCACGTGGTGCTCGGCGGTGCGGGCCAGCCGAGTCAGTTCGGCCACCGCCTGCTCCGCCTCGGCGGGCGGCACCCCCGGCCCGCCGCCGACGAAGACCGCCGCCGTGGACGCGGCCACGTCCCAGTCGACCAATGCCGGGCCGGCAGGTTTGTCGTGGGTAGTCGGCTCACTCACAGCCTCGACGCTACCCGCTCACGAGCATCCGCAACCACGCAGCGCGCCCACGACGTCGTCCAGCGCGGGCCGGGCGACCTGCTGATCGGTACCGACGGACATCAACGCGAAGACCAACGTCGAGCCGCTTTCGGTGAGCACCGTGCCGGCCAGGGTGTTCACACGGTCCAGTGTGCCTGTCTTGGCCCGCACCCAGCCCTTGGCCTGCTCGGCCTGGCCGTCGACGTACCGATCGGACAGCGTGCCGGTGCCGCCGGCGACCGGCAGGCCGGCCAGCAGCGGACGCAGTTTCTGCGCCACCTCGTCGTCACCGGCCGCCGCGGTGAGGATGTCAGCCAGCAGCCGGGGAGGCACCTTGCTCTCCGGCGACAGCCCGCTGCCGTCGGCGATCTCCACGCCTGCCAGGTCGAACCCCGCCTCCTCCAGCACCGCCCGCACGGCCTTGGCCGCGCCGTCGAACGACGGCTCCTCGCCCCGCTCGGTGGCCACCCACCTGGCCAGGGCCTCGGACAGCACGTTGTCGGAATCGGTCAGTGCGATCGTGACCAGTTCCTCGACCGGGGGTGACTGCACCTCACCGAGGACGTCGGCGTCCTCCGAGACGTCCGGCTCGCCGGACACGGCCTGGGCGTCCAGCCGGGTGGCGAGCGCCCGCGCGGCCTCCAGCGCGGGCTCCAAGGCACGGTCCGCATCGAACCGGGTCGGGTCCAGCCGGCCGCCGTCCACCATCACCGGCTCGATCGGCGCCGCGTACGTCGACGGAGCATCCGACGGATCCCAACCGGGCCCGGTGGCCGGACCGCGGTAGGCAGCGGTGCTGACCCGCACGATGTCGACCTTGCCCCCGGTCGCCTTCCGGACCTGCTCGGCCAGCTCGTCCACCGTGGCGGCCCCTGGATAGAACGAATCCTCGGAGTCCTTCAGCACGGTCAGCGTGGGATCGCCACTGCCGACCAGGATCACCTCGCGCGGTGCGCCTTGCACCACACGCGTGGTCAACCTGGCGTCCGGGCCGAGTTCGAGCAGGGCCGCAGCGGTGGTCAGGATCTTGAGCGTCGAGGCCGGGGGCGACGCGAGGCCCGGGTCCTTCTCCCACAGCACGTCACCGGTCGACGGGTCCACCACGACGCCGGCCAGTACGCCCAGCGCCGGGTCGCCGACCACGGAAGCGAGCGCCTTCTCGACCCCGCCCGGGGTCGGCGGTTGCTTCGCCGTGGGCACCGTGATGGCCCTCGACAGGGTCATGGGCGCGGGTTCGTCCGCCAGCGGCTTGTTCGGCGCCCACGGCAGCATCAACCGATTGGCGACCGACGGCCGGGTCAGCACGACGGCGGCCGCCGCCAGCAGCACGACGACCACGGCGAGGACGACGAGCACCATGAGCCGCCGCTTCCGTTTGCCGCCTCCGGCGCCCTCGGGCTGCGGGTCGGGTTCCGGCTCCGGCGGCTGCGGCGGTTCGACCGCGGGAATGATGCGCGTCGGCATCTCGTGCAACGGCACGTCCGGCGCCGGCCGCGGCCGTGCCTGCGGCTGCTGCGGCTGCTGTTCCTGCTGCGGCGGACGTTTGACCGGGATCGGCTCCCCCGGCGGCCGCACCGTGCCGGGCGGATACGGCGAGGAAGGCTGGCGCGGCGCCGCGGCGCCGGGGTCCAGATCGACGGTCGGCCACTCCTCCTGCGGGCGGCCTGGACCACGCTCCGTTGTCACCTACGTCTCCCTCGCCACGCCTCGTGCATGCAACCACCCGGTACCTGGTCCACACTAAACACGCCGCGCGCCCGGCAGTGCGGGTGGGACAAACCTCCTCAAACGCATGAACGTACGGACACCCGGGCACGTTGCCCTCGCCGGCCGGCCGCGACGAAGGAGAAACATGGAGTTCGACGTCACCATCGAGATCCCCAAAGGGGAACGGAACAAGTACGAGCTGGACCACCGGACGGGCCGGATCAAACTCGACCGGACGCTGTTCACCGCCACGCAGTACCCGGCCGACTACGGCTTCATCGACGACACGCTCGGCCAGGACGGCGATCCGCTGGACGCCCTGGTGCTGGTGCAGGAGCCGACGTTTCCCGGGTGCCTGATCCGGGCGCGGGCGATCGGCATGTTCCGGATGACCGACGAAAAGGGCGGCGACGACAAGGTGCTGTGCGTCCCCGCCGAGGACCCGCGCACCGAGCACCTGCGCGACATCCACCATCTGGACACCTATCACCGGATGGAGATCCAGCACTTCTTCGAGGTCTACAAGGACCTGGAGCCGGGCAAGAGCGTCGAGGGCGCCAGGTGGGTCGGCCGCGCCGAGGCGGAGGCCGAGATCAGGGCGTCCTACGAGCGGGCCAGGCAGCAGCGGGCCGCCGAGGAAGGCGAGCCCGGCGAGGGCGAACAGCAGACCACCGGCGAAGCCTGAGCACCCACCGACGCGTTTTCCCTACTTCTCCTGGCCGCCCGGCCGATCGTCGGCGGCCGCGCCGAGCGCGAGCGGCGATCCCGTGCGCGTCCGCTGAACAATCCGTCCGACGTCACCGCAGCGCGTGCCGCGCATACCTCAGCCAAGAGAAGAAGAACCCCGGCGCAGCCGGTTCGGCCGGTCCGCGTCGGAGTTCTTCGCTGCCTTGGCTGCCTGCGGTGCGCTCAGACGAGGTAACCCGGCATGGGGAACTGGGCCAGCAGCTCCCGCACCTCGCCCGCGATCTTCTCGATGGCGGGCTCGTCCCCGCTCACCGCGGCCGTCACCGCCCGGTCGATCCAGTCCGCGATCTGCGGCTGGTGTTCCGGCTTCAGCCCGCGGGTGGTCAGCGCCGCGGTGCCCAGCCGGATCCCCGACGGGTCGAACGGCTTGCGCGGGTCGAACGGGACGGTGTTGTAGTTCAGCTCGATGCCCGCGCGGTCCAGCGCCTGCGCCGCGGGCTTGCCCCCGATCCCCTTCGACGTCAGGTCGATGAGCAGCAGGTGGTTGTCCGTGCCGCCGGACACCAGGTCGAAGCCGCGCTCCAGCAACGCGTCGGCCAGCGCCTTGGCGTTGGCCACCACGGTGTGCGCGTACTCGGTGAACGACGGCTGCTGCGCCTCGTGCAGCGCCACCGCGATGGCCGCCGTGGTGTGGTTGTGCGGCCCGCCCTGCAGGCCGGGAAACACCGCCTTGTCGATCGCCTTGGCGTGCTCGGCGTCCGAGAGGATCATGGCGCCCCGCGGGCCGCGCAGCGTCTTGTGCGTCGTGGTGGTGATGACCTGGGCGTGGCCGACCGGGGACGGGTGCGCTCCGCCTGCGATCAGGCCGGCGATGTGCGCGATGTCGGCCACCAGAACGGCGCCGACCTCGCGGGCGATCTCGGCGAACGCCGGGAAGTCGATGGTCCGCGGGATGGCCGTGCCGCCGCAGAAGATCACCTTGGGCCGGTGCTCCAGCGCCAGCTGGCGCACCTCGTCCATGTCCACCCGGCCGGTGTCCTTGCGCACCCCGTAGCGCACCGGCTCGAACCACATGCCGGTCGCCGACACGCTCCAGCCGTGGGTCAGATGTCCACCGTGGGGCAGCGACATCCCCATGACCTTGTCGCCGGGCTTGGCGAACGCCAAGTACACCGCCAGGTTGGCCGGCGAGCCGGAGTACGGCTGGACGTTGGCGTGCTCGACCCCGAACACGGCCTTGGCCCGCTCGATGGCCAGCCGCTCGATCTGGTCGATCACCTGCTGGCCCTCGTAGTACCGCTTGCCGGCGTACCCCTCGGAGTACTTGTTGGTCAGCACCGTGCCCGTCGCCTCCAGCACGGCCTCGGACACGTAGTTCTCCGAGGCGATCATGCGGATCTTGTCGTGCTGGCGCCGGGCCTCGGCCTCGATCAGGTTCGCCACCTCGGGGTCGGTGGCGGCCAGGGTGGAAATCTGCGGCTGGTGGGTCATGAGCTGAGCGTATCGTCCGCGGGCCAGGCGGTCGGCACCGTTGGGATCCGCACCACGCATCCGGTGGCCCGGCCCTCACGCGTCCGGCCGCTCGGCTTCCTCCACCAGCCGGATGCCGTCCCGGTGCCTGCGCGCCATCTCCTGGTAGATGACCGCGTTGTACTCCACCCAGCCCCGCTGCGACTCGCTCAGCGGCTGGATCCGCTTGGCGGGTGCGCCCATCGCGATCGACTCCGGGGGCACCTCGGTGTTCGGTGTCACCACCGCGCCCGCGGCCACCATCGCCTTCTTGCCGATGACCGCCTTGTCCAGCACCGTCGCGCCGTTGCCGATCAGCGCCTGCTCGCCGACGGTGCAGTCGTGCACCAGCACCTGGTGGCCGACCGTGACGTTCTTGCCGATCTCGCACACGCCCTCGTTGACGTGCACGACGGCGTTGTCCTGGATGTTGGCGCCCTCGCCGACCACGATGCGACCGAAGTCTGCTCGCAGCACGGCGCCGTACCAGATCGACGCGCCCGCGCCGACCTCGACGTCCCCGATCAGCGTCGCCGTGGGAGCGATCCAAGCGTCCGGATGCACACGCGGGGTCTTCCCCTCGAAGGAGTAGATAGGCATGCGTCTCTCCTATGCCACGCCGCTGCCGAGGTCAAGGCGGCAGCATGCCACCAGCAGTGTGATGGGGCACACTGGCCCGCGATCGTCGTCAGCCCACGCCTGGCTCGGAAGCGTGGCAGTCGACGCATCCGACCGGACGATCCCGAACCGGCGGAACTGCGCCAGGAATCGTGACGAACTGAATCAATCGTCCGAGCCGTTCGAGGCGTCATCCCGCGCCGGGCAGGCGTCGTGTGCGGCAAGCGCTGCCGCACACGACCTGGACCGCTGGGACGCCTTTTGGCGAGCACGACCCGCTACACGGCTGAGCCTTCCAGACAAGCGGCGGACGTCGCTGTCACAGCCTCCGGTGACTCAGCTGTGGACGAAGTCTCGCGGTTGGCAGCGAGCACCGGCCGGTCGGAGCGCACGGCGGCCCGCACCGTCAGGTGGATCAGCTGCGCCAGCACCACCAGCTCCCCGACCAGCAGCACGCGCTGAATCACCCCGCGCACCGGATCGAAGACACCGGGCAGGAAGATCGCCACACCGGTGAGCACCAGGACCACCACCACGAACCACGCCGCGGCCTGCAGCATCCGCTTGCCGTGCCCGAGCAGCCGGGCGACCAGCAGAGCGACGACCGGCACCGCGAGCAGCGCGACCGCCGCGGCGTAGCGGTGGATTTGCGCCGAGATCGACCCGGCACCGACCCGATCGGTGGGGAACAGCGTCACCAACACCAGCCCGACCGTGGTCAGCCACGCGCCCACCATGGCCACCCGGCCGACCGGCAGTCCGCTGCCGTGCAGCACGACGGCCACGCCGAGGCCGGCCACCGCCATGCTCGTCACCCCGGCCGGGAACATCCACCCCACCCCGGGAGCGAACACCGCACCGGAGAGCGTCTCGGTCACCGGCTGAATGGCGGCCCCCGCCAACAGGTGCAGCAGGAGCATGAACACGAACGCCACGATCACGCCGGTCATGCCGAGCAGACGGCCGACGGCCAGCGGGTGCGGCCACGCCGAACGGGTGACAGGGGCGGTGGCCGACCGGGCGGAAACGGGAGCCGCAACGATGTTCGCCATGCATCAAACGATGGCGAAATCCCAGGTCAGAGCCCATCCGGCAGGACAGAGACCTGGCGTTGGTGGCAGCCCCACCCGGTCTTCCGGTCAACCCCACCACGGCGGTGGCGGCAACCGGAGGTCGGGCGCGATCAGCTGGGCACGCTGATGCCGGGGATGGCCTTCAGCTCACCGAGCAGCGACGGGCTCGGCCGCACCGTGAGGTCCAGCGCGAGCATCGTCTCCTTCTTGCCGCCGACCAGCTTCAAGTGCACCGGAGTGTCGCCGCGGTGCACCTCCAGCGTGCGCTTGAGCTCGCCCACCACCGCGGCATCCAGCTTGTCGGCCGCCGCCTGCAGCACGAACGGCTCCTCCTCGGCGCCCATCTCGACCGCGGACAGATCGAGCGAGACCACCGAGCCGCCGAACACCGACATGCGCTCTTCCCGCCAGTTCACCCGACCCTTGACCACGACGGCGTTGTCCTCGTGCAGCTCGGCGGCGAACAGCGCGTACGCCTTGGGGAAGAACAGCACCTCGATGCCCGCGTCCAAGTCCTCCACCGTGCAGATCGCCCACGGCTCGCCGTTCTTGTTCACCCGGCGTTCCATGCTGGTGATCAACCCGGCGATGACGATCTCGCCTTCCTTGGGCGGGTCGGCCAGGATCTGCGCGATCGGTTTGGGTGCGTGCTTGCGCAGGATGCGCTCGGCGCCGTCCAGCGGATGCCCGGAGACGTACAGGCCGAGCATTTCCCGCTCGTAGGCGAGCTTCTGCTTGCGCGGGTACTCCTCGTCGGTGAACTTCAGGTGGGCCAGCGGCGAGTGGCCGGAGTCGTCGGCCGTCTCGGCCTCGCCGAAACCGCCGAACAGGTCGAACTGGCCCATGGCCTCCTGACGCTTGAGCGGCACGACCGCGTCGACGGCTTCCTCGTGGTTCTGGATCAGCGACAGCCGGGTGTGTCCGAGCGAGTCGAACGCGCCTGCTTTGATCAGCGATTCGATGACCCGCTTGTTGCAGACGACCAGCTCCGACTTGTCCATGAAGTCGGTGAAGGAGGTGTACTTGCCCTTCTCCTCACGGGTCTTGATGATCGACTGCACCACGTTGGCGCCGACGTTGCGGATGGCGCCGAGGCCGAAGCGGATGACGTCACCGACTGCCGAGAATCGTTCCACCGATTCGTTGACGTCCGGCGGCAGCACCTTGATGCCGAGCCTGCGGCATTCGGACAGGTAGACGGCGGACTTGTCCTTGTTGTCCGCCACCGAGGTCAGCAGCGCCGCCATGTACTCGGCGGGGTAGTTCGCCTTCAGGTAGGCGGTCCAGTACCCGACGAGGGCGTAGCCGGCCGCGTGGGACTTGTTGAATGCGTAGCCGGCGAACGGCAGCACCGTCTCCCACAGCGTCTTGATCGCGTCCTCGGAATAGCCGTTGGCGCGCATGCCTTCGGCGAAGCCGGCGAACTCCTGCTCCAGGACTTCCTTTTTCTTCTTGCCCATCGCGCGCCGCAGGATGTCCGCGCGGCCCATGGAGTAGCCGGCCACCCGCTGCGCGATCTGCATGATCTGCTCTTGGTAGACGATCAGGCCGTAGGTCTCGTCCAGGATGTCCTTGAGCGGTTCCTCCAGCTCGGGGTGGATCGGCTTGACTTCCTGCCTGCCGTTCTTGCGGTCCGCGTAGTTGTTGTGCGTGTTCATCGCCATCGGACCGGGCCGGTACAGCGCGTTGACCGCGGTGATGTCGTTGAACTCGGTGGGCTGCATGCGGCGCAGCAGATCGCGCATCGCGCCACCGTCGAGCTGGAACACCCCGAGGCTGTCGCCGCGGCCGAGCAGCTCGTAGGTCTTCTTGTCGTCCAGCGGCAGGGTGTCGAGGTCGATTTCCTCGCCCCGGTTGGCCCTGATGTTGTCGATGGCGTCACCGATGACCGTCAGGTTGCGCAGGCCCAGGAAGTCCATCTTCAACAGGCCGATGGCCTCGCACGACGGGTAGTCCCAGCCGGTGATGATCGCGCCGTCCTCGCGCATCCACAGCGGGATGACGTCCATCAGCGGCACCCGCGACATGATCACCGCGCAGGCGTGCACGCCGGCGTTGCGGATCAGCCCCTCCAGGCCGCGCGCGGTGTCGAAGATCGTCTTGACCTCGGGGTCGTTCTCGATCAGCGACCGCACCTCGGCCGCCTCGCCGTACCGCTCGTGGCTGGGGTCGACGATGCCGGACAGCGGGATGTCCTTGGCCATGATCGGCGGCGGCAGCGCCTTGGTGATCTTGTCCGCGATCGAGTAGCCGGGCTGGCCGAAGTGCACCCGGGCGGCGTCCTTGATCGCCGCCTTGGTCTTGATGGTGCCGAACGTGATGACCTGCGCGACCTTGTCCTCGCCGTACTTCTCGGTGGCGTACCGGATCATCTCGCCCCGGCGGCGGTCGTCGAAGTCGATGTCGATGTCCGGCATGGACACGCGCTCGGGGTTGAGGAACCGCTCGAACAGCAGGCCGTGCGGGATCGGGTCGATGTTGGTGATGCCCAGGGCGTAGGCGACCAGCGACCCGGCCGCCGAGCCACGGCCTGGACCGACCCGGATGCCCACGCTGCGCGCGTACCGGACCAGGTCACCGACCACCAGGAAGTAGGCAGGAAAGCCCTTCTCCTCGATGACCTTCAGCTCGTGCTCGGCCCGCTCGACGTAGCCGTCCGGGATGCCGTCCGGGAAGCGGCGCTTGAGGCCCTCCATCACCTGGTGGTGCAGCCAGGAGGCCTCGGTGTGCCCCTCCGGCACGTCGTAGCGCGGCATCAGGTCGCGGTGCGCGTAGACCTCTTCGTAGGACTGCACCCGCTCGGCGATCAGCAGCGTGGTGTCACACCCGCCCGGGACCTCGGAGTCCCAGTACTCGCGCATCTCCTGCGCGGACTTCAGGTAGTAGCCGTCGCCGTCGAACTTGAAGCGGTTCGGGTCGTTGAGCGTCTTGCCGGACTGCACGCACAACAGCGCCGCGTGCGGGCCCGCCTGATCCTTGGTGACGTAGTGCGAGTCGTTGGTCACCAGCGGCTGCAGGCCGAGCTTGCGGCCGATCTCCAGCAGGCCCTCGCGGACCGCGCGCTCGATCGGCAGCCCGTGGTCCATCAGCTCGAGGAAGAAGTTGTCCTTGCCGAAGATGTCGCGGTAATCCGCCGCCGCCTGCAGCGCCTCGTCGAACTGCTTCAGCCGCAGCCGGGTCTGCACCTCACCGGACGGGCAGCCGGTGGTGGCGATGATGCCCTCGGCGTGCTCGGCGATCAGCTCCTTGTCCATCCTGGGCTTGCGGTAGTAGCCCTCGATGCTGGCCAGCGAGGACAGCTTGAACAGATTCCGCAGGCCCTGGGCGTTCTCCGCCAGCATCGTCATGTGCGTGTACGCACCACCGCCGGAGACGTCGCCGCCCTCGCCGAATTCGTCGGCGTCACGCTGGTTGGTCTGGCCCCAGAAGACCGGCTTCTTGTGGTGCCTGCTCATCGGCGCGAGGTAGGCCTCGATGCCGATGATCGGCTTGATGCCCGACTTGACGGCTTGCCGGTAGAACTCGTCCGCGCCGTACATGTTGCCGTGATCGGTCATGCCCACCGCGGGCATGCCCAGCCGCTCCGCCTCGGCGAACAGCGGTCCGATCTTCGCCGCACCGTCGAGCATCGAGTACTCGGTGTGGACGTGAAGATGGACGAACGAGCTGTCGGACATCGCGTGACACTACCTCCCGCACCGCTCGTCTTCGGCCCGCGCGGGCCGGATCCTGCGGCCCTCGCTCGGCCGGATGAAGCCCCAATCTAACCGCTGCGGCGGCGCGCCCATCGACGCCATGCCGCGACGGATCGAAACCGGCAGGCGGACGACGGCCGACCGCTGGCCGACCCGCTGGGCGGACACCTCGCCTCGCGCTGGTAAAGCCGCTCCTACCTGGGAAAACAACGACAAGTGACGTGGCGTGAGCGAGTGTGCACGACCAGCATCCCCCATGTCGGGCGTGAGCGGGATCGCCCATGACGGGCATCGGTGATCCGCGGCGCGGCCGCCATGCGTGAATACCGATGTGAACTCGCCGCGCATCCGTGTGTTGACCATGCAGATCGCCATGGCCCGCCGCGAGCTGCAGCGGGCCCGGTGCGATCGGAACCCCGAGGCCGCTGCCCGGGCCGAACGCCGCATGAACGCTCTGCTCGACCAGTACATCGCGCTGCGCAGCACGACCCCCGCCCGTCAGGCTGCGTAGCTCGCCGGAGACCGTTCGACGCGTTCGGCAGCGTAGGAAGGGCCGGGCCCACGCCTGCCTGCCGCTCCCCCGGGGATCGACACCGTGCACGAGGCCTTCCTGCACCGGGCCCACGCCTACCTGCCGGACCGTGCACGACGCCTTCCAGCACCGGGCCCACGCCTACCTGCCGCTCCCCGATTCGGTACTCCCTCGCGCCCGAGTTCACCTGCGCGGTGCGTCGAGCGCCGGAGCCGTGAGGTACGCGGCGGCCGCCAGCCGCCCCAGACGCGCAGCCATCGCCGTCCGATCCGTCCGGCTCGTGCGTGCCGTCCCCATGCCGGTGGGACGGGCAGGATCCAGCTGTCCAGCTCCTCGACGGCGACCGCCGTCCCCATGCCGGGCGGGACAGGCCACAAACCACCGAATCGACTGGCCTCAATCCGCCGTTCGTCGTAGTACTTGTGACCGCTGTCACGAGCCGTTCTTACCGGCAGCCACTCTCGATCTCGGCCGCTGAACCGTCTGAGTGAAAGCCGCGCGATGGCGGAATACCGCGGCGTGAAGAAGGGCACACGATGCGCAGGGGCGGCACTTGCAGCCCTCCTCGTACCCGGCCTAGGGTTCGCGTCACGGTCCGATGCATGTGCAAATGTATCCCCACACACCACGAGGCAGAGCGATGATGGGGGTCATCACCGGAACACGAGTGACCCGCCTGTTCCGGCGGGAAGTCAGGCTGGATGCGCCGTCATTCGGCCCGGGCGAGGCGCGTCGATGACCACCTCGCCCGGACAGCCGGATCCGGTGAGCGCCCGGCTCACCGCCTTGATCGACCTGGGTTTCCAGTTCCTCCACCCCACCGACGCCCAAGGCCAGGTGCAGGCCGTGGTCGGCATCCGGGTGCACGACGGCGTGGTCGACGTCGTGCAGCTGCACGCCGAGGACGACGTCACGGCGACCCGCATGCCGGTGGACGAGCCGGACATCATGGCACCCTCGACCGTGCTCTGGCGCGAGCACGGAAACGTCACCACGGTCCTGGACGCGGTCCTGGCCCTGCCCGACGAGAGCGAGCACGCCGGTACGGGCACCGGCGTCTGGGTACCGGCGGGCGCCGGCCAGTTCCGGTTCCTCCGGTCCTGATCGCGGCCCCGGCAGGCACGGCCGGAAGTCGCTGTCACGGCGCCGAACGGTTCACCAACCCAGCGTCGTACGCCAGCAGGCCGGCCTGTGTGCGGTTCTCGCAGTCCAGCTTCACCAACATGCGCGAGACGTAGCTCTTCACGGTGGCCTCGGACAGGTGCAACCGGTGCCCGATCTGGGCGTTGGACAGGCCTTCTCCGAGACACTTCAGCACGTCGACCTCGCGATCGGTCAGTTCGCCGACCAGTTGCCGCGCCCGCTGCCGATGGCGTTCGCCGTCGGACGACGCCGCGACGAGACGCCGCGCCGCTTGCGGGGACAGCACCGTGTGCCCGTCGGCAGCTACCCGCACCAGATTGATGAGATCCTGCGGCGGGGTGGACTTGACCAGGAATCCCGCCGCGCCTGCGTGCAGCGCCCGCAGGACGTACTCGTCGGCGTCGAAGGTGGTCAGGACGACGATCACCGGGGGTGCGGGCATTGCCCGAATGCGTTCGGTGGCGACGAGCCCGTCCACGCCCGGCATCCGCAGGTCCATCAGCACCACGTCGGGTCGATGCCGACGGACGGCTCCCACCGCAGCTTCCCCGTCGTGCGCCTCCGCCACCACCTCGATGTCGTCCGCCGTTCCGAGGATGGTGGCCAAGTGCGCGCACACCATGGGTTCGTCGTCGACGGTCAGTACCCGGATCATCACGCAAGTCCTCCCCCAGTGGGCGCGGGCACGAAGTCGGGCAGGACCGCATCCACGGCGAAGCCACCGTCCGGCTCCCGGCCCGCACGCACAGTGCCACCGACCAGTTCCACGCGATGGCGTAAGCCTCGCAGGCCGAGGCCCGACCCGGTAGCCGCCAGCTCCGCGTCGCCTCCCCGGGAGGCGGGCGGGCTGTTGCGCACGACGACACGTACTCGACCACCATGGCGGCTGACCCGCACCTGCGTCCTGGCGCCTGGAGCGTGCTTGCGCACGTTCGTCAACGACTCCTGCACCACCCGGTGGACCGTGCGGTGCACAGCGGGCGACAAATCGCCGATGTCGCCGTCGTGCACGAGCTCGACCGGCAAGCCGACCGCTGCGGACTCCTCGGCCAACTGCTCCAGTGACGACACCGTGGCGGCTGCCTGCTCGCCCGGAAGGTCGGCGCGCAGCGCTGCGACCAGATCGGCCAGCTCGGCGAGCACCTGGCGGCCCGCATCGATCATGTGCCGCGCGGGCTCCCCCGGCAGGCGTTCGGCCCCGGCCAGCATCTGCCGGACCCGCTCGGTCACCACCTCGTGCATTTCCTCCGCCAGCCTGGCACGTTCGTCGGCCCTCGCCCGCTCGGCCAGCATCGCCTGCTCCCGTTCGGCGTGCTCCGCACGTTCGATCAGCTCCGCGATCAGCCTCCGGCGGGCCGCCACGTACAGGCCGAGTACCGCGGGCAGGCCGACCACCACGGCAGCCACCGTGACGACCGCCGGGTGCGGATCCCACGGTCTGGACGCGACCAGGAACAACGCCGCCAGCATCGGAACGGCGCGCCGCGGGCTGGCCGGATAGGCCGCTGCCGCATAGACCGCGACCGGGGTGATCACGGGGACGAACACCGTCACGGCGTCCCCCGGGAACCGGTCTGCAGCAACACCGGCGAGGGTCAGCACCAGCAACGCAACCGTTCCCAGGAACGTCGCCGCCACCAGCCACAGCGGACGCCGCTTGCGCAGTCCCACCAGCACCGCCGCCGGAAGCTGCACCAGAACCGTGATCGCCTCTGCCCCCGCCATGGTGGAGGCGGGGTGCGCCACTGCGGCGACGGCCTCCACGACGACCGTCGCCAGGACCGCCATCACCGCGGCGGGGACGTCGAACCGGCCGGTAGAACGCGTAGACCGCGCACCGAACGCCGTCATCGGGGCACCATCCATCCGGCCGAGCCGGTCGGCCTGCGCAGCACGCCGATCAGGTCGCGCAGTTCGTCGAGCGCCTTGGCGCCGGTGGCGCGCACTTCTTCCGCGGTGGCGCGGGTGTCTGCGTCCGGCGCGGAGACCGCGAGCGCACCCGCGTGCAGCACCATCAGGGTGAGCCGATGGGTGACGATGTCGTGCAGCTCGGCCGCGATCCTCACCCGTTCGTCGGCCCTGGCCTGCTCGGCGAGGAGTTCTTGCTCTCGCTCCGCTCGCCGGGCGCGCTCGGTCAGTGAAGCCACCACGGCCCGTCGCGCGCACAGGTAGAAACCGAACAGCATCGGCACGGTCAGATACAGCAGCCCGGTGGCCACCACGGGTACCGAAGCCACCCATGGCCGGGTGACGACTGCGGTGAGCAGCCCGATCATCAGCCACGCGCGTCGCCGGTCCTGCCGGTAGCGGCAAGCACCGTAGGTCGGCCACACCGAAGCCAGCGGCATCCACAGGTTGGTGAGGTCGTTCGAGGTGGCAAGGAGCCCGGGAAAGGCCAGCACACCAGCTGTCACCGTCACCACCGCACCGGCTGCGACCGCCTGCTGACCACCCGGCCGGGCCCGACGTACCGCCAGGAGCGCGGCCGCGACGAGCACGAACCCGAGCGTCCCGGCCAGGGCGTTCGCGCGCGGCTCTCCTTCGGGCAACAGCAGCGGCACGAGCACCGACAGCGTCGCGACCACACCCAATGCGGCACCGTCAGCCATCGCCTGACCACGGTTGCACCACCCGCCGGACCACGCGGTCCGGCGGTCCCTGCGCGTCGCTGCGATCATGCCGGTCACCGTATGTGCACCTGGTGCAACTGTGCGCCCATGCGCGGCAAGAGACCACCAAAGATGCACGCCAGGTGGACAAGGCGCAACTTTCGTCGATCGCGTTGCCCTCCAATGCGGCTGTTCACCGGCCGGTCCGGCGCGCTGAACTCGGTACATCGGCCAGGATCGACGACGAGGGGGACGATGATGATCAGCCGACGATGGCGCCCGTTCCTGGGCGCAGCCGCGACGCTCTGCCTGCTTGCCTGCCTCGTTCCGCCTGCGGCCGCGCAACCGGACGAGGCGGATGGGCCGATCGTGACCACCGAGTACGGCAAGGTACGCGGCACCTGGCAGGGGGCCACGGCCGTTTTCCAAGGCATCCCCTACGCCGCCCCGCCGACCGGGAAGCTCCGGTGGCGGAAGCCGGCCAGGCCCCAGCCCTGGGAGGGCGTACGGGACGCGACCAAGCCACCGCCCGCCTGCCCGCAGCATCCGGGCGAAGTCCCCGAGGGCAGCAAGAGCGAAGACTGCCTGTACCTCACCGTGACCACACCGGTGAAGCGGTCGGCGAAACCACGAGCGGTCCTGGTGTGGGTGCACGGCGGTGGCTTCTTCATGGGCACGGGCAGCAACTACGACGCCAAACGGCTGGCCGCCCGCGGAGACATCGTGGTGGTCACGGTCAACTACCGGCTGGGCGTGTTCGGCTTCTTCGCCCATCCCGGGCTTGCCGGGTCCGGGACGTTCGGCCTGCAAGACCAGCAGGCAGCGCTGAAGTGGGTGCGCCGCAACATCGCCGCCTTCGGCGGAGATCCGCGCAACGTCACCGTGGCAGGCCAGTCCGCGGGCGCAATGAGCGTGTGCGCCCAGCTGACTTCGCCGTCCGCGCGCGGGTTGTTCGACAAGGCGATCATGCAAAGCGGCTCGTGCGGCTACCGATGGCGGGACAACTACCACTACCGCAACGAACAGGCCTCGTCGATCTTCCAGCCGGTCGACGTCATGCGGCAACGCGGCGCCGCCACGGCAGCTCAGCTCGGCTGCGAGGGCGACCCGCGGACCGTTCTGGAATGTCTGCGCAAGCTCCCGGTGGATCGGCTGATGTCGGTGCAGCAGCACTTCATCCAACCCGCCTACGGCACGGCGACACTGCCGGTCGAACCGGAGCAGGCGATACGAAAAGGCTTGTTCAACCGCGTTCCGGTGCTGTCCGGCAGCACCAAGGACGAAGCCACCTCGTGGACGTCCGTCTACGACGCCGGGAAGCCGATGAGCGAGACCACTTACCGCACGGTGCTGCAGGAGACCTTCGGCGACGACGCCGACACGATCAGCGAACGCTATCCGCTGCACGACTACCCGACGCCGGCCAATGCGTGGGCGGCCATCGTCACCGACGATTCGTGGGCGTGCAGCCAGTACCGGATCACACGGCGCCTGGCCGAGCGCGTCCCGGTGTACCACTACGAGTTCGCCGATCCGAGCCCGCCGCCGCTCGGGCCCGAGCCGGGGATCCCGACGGGCGCGCAGCACGCCTCGGAGCTGTGGTACTTCTTCGACCTGCTCGGCATGGCACCGCCGTTGACCGAGGACCAGCGGAAGCTGGCGGAACAGATGATCGACTACTGGGCGTCGTTCGTAACCTCCGGCGCCCCGGATGCGACGGCGGGTAGCGTGCCGTGGCCACGCATGCGGCCCGGGCAGTCCACCGGTACGCAGCAACTCGCCCCAGGCTCCGGACAGATCCACCAGATCGATTTCGCCGCAGCGCATCAGTGCGGCTTCTGGTCGCAACTGCCGTGACGGCCGGACGACGGGCAGCAAGCCCGTGACCCGTTTCGGTGCAAGCGAATCTTGCGGTCTCGACCCTGTCGACATCGGCATGCCGTGCAGGTAGTGCCGGTGTGGACAGGGTCGGCCGGGAAAGGACGGGACAGATCCGTGGTGACGGGTGACAAGCCCGGGGAGGTATCCCGCGACATACCCGGTCCGGCTGCCTGCCGCGTGGGCCGAGCTGGGCAACGACGACCGCGCCGAATCGCTCGCCCGTTCCTTGCGTGATCCCATGCTGCGAGCCCAGGCATTGGCCCGGGTAGCCACAGCAGCGAGGACAGCAGGCGACGCCAGCCGAGCACGACGCCAGCTCGGCCAGAGCGAATCATTCGCCCGCGCCATCGCCGCCCCGATCACCGGGCAAAGACGCTGGCCGGGCAGGCCGGAACAGCGGCGACGACGGGAGACGCTGACCGAGCTCGGCACTTCGTCGACGAGGCCGATTGGCTCATCCGTAACTCCGTCGTCAACCCCATGTGGCAAGCACTGGGACTGGCCCGGCTGGCCGTCGTGGTGGCAAGGATCGGCGTTCTCGACCAGGCCCGGCACCTCGTCGACGACGTCAACGCCCTCGTGCCCTCCCTCGGCGACGCCTTCTGGGAACCCCAAGCGCTGACCAGACTGGCCGAAGCAGCAGCGGCGGCCGGTGACCGCGACCGAGCCCGGCACCTTGTCGATCGGGCCGAAACCGTCGCCGGCGCCGTCACCGACCCCGAGCAGCGGTCGGAGGCACTGGCCAAGGTGGCCGGAACAGCGGCGAGCACCGGCGACCTCGACCGGGCCGAAGGCCTCCCCGGCTCGGTCAGCGACTCCTCTGGCACGGACGGGCACTGGCGCAGGTCGCCGAGACCATGGCGACAGCGGGCTACCCCGGCCGAGCCGAAGCCCTGGATCACTCCGTCAGCGACGCCACCTGACAAGCACAAGCACCGACCCAGGTCGCCGCCGCAGTGGCCACGACGGGTCACGCCGACCGAGCCCGGCGACTCGTCGGCCACGCCGAAACCCTCGCCCACACCATCGCCGACCCCTGCTGGACGACACAGGTCCTGGCCCGGCTGGCGAAAGCAGCGGCGGCAACCGATGACCATGACCGAGCCGAATCACTGGCCCGTGCCATCACCGCCTCCGACGAGCAAGCACAAGCACCAGCCCAGGTCGCCGCCGCAGTGGCCACGACGGGTCACGCCGACCGAGCCCGGCGACTCGTCAGCCACGCCGAAACCCTCGCCCGTGTCGTCACCTGTCCATGGCGCACCACAGATTCGGCCGCTGCCGAGCGCAGCCCAGCGCTTCCCACGATGGCGGGATCGACCCTCGAGCAGGGCGCAAAGCTCGGGCTGGCTGGAGCAGTTCGCTGATCCCGTCGAAGACCTCCCGGCCGTCGCCGGAGGACGCGCAGTGTCGACCGTCAGGCGACGTCCGTCGGCACAGCCTCCGCGGCCTCCATGCGCGCCTCCACATCGACGGCGGGCGGCGTGACGGCAGGCACCTCGAACTTCCGCCGCCAGGCCTCAAGGTCACGGCGAGCACGATCGGCGTAGGCGGCGCGCCGCTTCCGGCGGGGCAGCCGCACGGTGAGCTCGGAGAACAGGCCGTACTGGATGTTCGACGGCTGGAAGTGGCGCGGATCCGACTGGGTCAGATGGCGTGCCAGGGCCCCGAGCGCCGTGGTCGTCGGCAACGGCTCGAACTCCTGGCCCGTCTCCGCGCGCCGCTCGAGGGCGACGTAAAGCGCCACGACGAGGCCGGCGGCAGCCGATTCGAGGTACCCCTCGACGCCGGTGATCTGGCCAGCCAGCCGCACCCGCGGTTCCTTGCGCAACCGGTACAGCTCGTCCAGGTGCAGCGGCGCGTTGATGAAGGTGTTGCGGTGGACCTGGCCGAAACGCGCGAACTTCGCGTCGGCGAAGCCGGGCAAGGTGCGGAAGACCCGCCGCTGCTCGCTCCACTTCATCCGGGTCTGGAAGCCCACCATGTTGAACTGGCTGCGGCTCAGGTTCTCCTGGCGGAGCTGCAGCACGGCGTACGGCTTGCTGCCGTCCGGCGGGGTGAGGCCCACCGGCTTCATCGGTCCGTGCTGCAGCACGTCGACCCCGCGCCGCGCCATCTCCTCGATCGGCAGACAGCCCTCGAAGAACAGGTTCTTCTCGAACTCGTGCAGCTCCACCACGTCGGCCGTGATCAGCTCCTGGTGGAAGGCGAGGTATTCCTCGCGCGTCAGCGGCACGTTGAGGTAGTCGTCTCCCTCGCCCTTGCCGTAGCGCGAGGCCCAGAACATGCGGCTGGTGTCGAGGCTGTCCGCCTCCACGATGGGGGCGATGGAGTCGTAGAAGTAGAGGTGCTCCGACCCGAGGATGCCCTGGATCCGCTCGGTCAGGGCGGGCGAGGTCAGCGGCCCGGTCGCCACGACCACGTCACCGTCGGGCAGATCGGTCACCTCGTGGCGCTCGATCGTCACACCGGGCATGCGCTCCAGGGTCGCCGTGATACGCGCGGAGAACTGGTCGCGGTCGACCACCAGGGCCGAGCCGCCGGGCACCGCCGAAGCCCGCGCCGCACCGATGACCAGCGAGCCAAAGGACTCCATCTCACGCTTCAGGAGCCCGGCGGCGTGCTCCGGGTCGTCCGAGCGCAGCGAGTTCGTGCACACCAGCTCGGCGCACCACCCGGTGCTGTGCGCGGGTGTCATGCGCTCCGGGCGCATTTCGTGCAGCACCACCGGGATGCCGCGCGCGGCGAGCTGGAAGGCGCACTCGCTGCCTGCGAGGCCGGCTCCTATGACGTGGACGGGACGCATTGCACGCATCGTCTCCAAGGTAGGCCACAGCCGAACGCACCTGGACAGCGGCGGTGGCGGCGGTCAAGCACGCCGGGCCCTGCCCGGCCCGGTCATGCCGAAGCCCCGCCGGTTCTGACTTCCTCTGCCAGGCCCGGCGGGGCTTCCACGGCGAGCCGCCTGCGGGAATCGAACCCGCGACCTATTCATTACGAGTGAATCGCTCTGGCCAACTGAGCTAAGGCGGCAACGTCCAACAGTGTAGCGACATGCGTCGGTGTGGATCAGCACCCCCACCCTTTCCCGCTTACCATCGTCCGGACGACGTGCGTGGGAGGCGAGAGTGCGGGCACGGGTCGTGGCGCTGACGCTCGCGGTGGGGCTGGTCGGCACTTGCGCTGCGCCCGCCGCGGCCGGTCAGCACGCCCTGCTCGGCACCGATCCCGCGACCGGTACGGACGCCCGCCCGGACGTGGGTGCGGCACTGGGCGACGCCGGCACAGCGGCCGCGCTGACTCGCCTGCTTGCCGGCTCGGTCCCTGACTCCTCGCTCCTGCCCCAAGCAGCCGACCTGGTGTCGCCGACCCGCTCGTTCGAAGGCGGCATCGGTCTCAGCACCGTCAGTGTCGACACCGGCGCCGAGCTGCCGTACGAGCGGGCGATAGCGCGAGCCGTCCCGGCAGGCACCGCACTGTCGGCCCGGGCCCCTGCCACCGGCGACAGCCTCGTCAGGACGGCGCCACCGAGCGAGGCCGAGCCTGCCCGCGGCAAGCTACCACCGGAGGAAGGCCCGCTCGCCGCGCTGATGCGTACCGAGCGGCTTGCCGGCCAGGTGCACGCACGCTGGAGCGTCGACCGCGGGCCGTGCGTCGGGCAGGTGGCGAAAGCCACGACGACCAGCGGTCCCATCTCGCTGGGCGCGGCGGTGGCGTCGCTGCCGGACGTCCCGTTCACCGAGCTCGGCCTTCCCGGCCGCATGCCGTCCGGAAGCATCGCCACGCTCGGCGGCCTGCTCTCCGGCCGGGCCGGCGAGGGCCCGCTCGTCCGCGTCCCACGGGGGTTGACCACGGTCGCGACGGTCGACGTGCTGACCGCCGCCAAGCGCCCCACGGTGCGCGCGACGTCACGGGTGGAGGCCGACCGCATCGACATCTTCCCGGGCAGCCCGCTTGCCATGACCGCCACGGTCCGCAACGCGCCAGCATTGACCGCGAACAGCACTGGAAAACCGGAGACCTCCCGCATCGTCCACGACACCCCGGTGGTCGAATTCAAGCGTGGCGGCCGAACCCTGTTCCGCCTGGACCGGACCCGCCCGGCCCGGGACGTCCCGATCGCTGTACCCGGACGCGGGTTCGCCCAGCGCGGGCTGACCAGCCAGCCGATCGTCGACGGATACGGCGTGGGAACCAACGGCAAGCCCGTGCGGTTGTCCGCCGCGAACCGGTCCCGGGTCACCGAGTTGTTCGTGCTCAGGCTGTCCGTGGGCGGATTGACGACCCGATCCGCCACGCTCGACGAGCCGTTCACCGGCCATCAGGTCACCGGGTCCGCTCGGCTGCTCGACGTGCAACTGCTGCCCACCGATGCACTCACCGATGCGCTCGAGCGTGACCACGAGCTGCCGTCGACGCTGGCGCACTTCACGCTCGGCGAGCAAGCCGTCCGGGCAGCCGCGCCACCCTCCGGCGCGCGGTGCGGCGAACCCGGTGCCGGGGAGGTCACGATCGCGGCCCCGCCCGACGAGATCGCCCCGGGTCGCTCGTCCGCACCGCCGATCCGCGTCCTGCTGTGGGGAGGTGCGGGGCTCGTCCTGCTCGGCGCGTATCTGCTCGCGGTGGCCCGGCCGCGCAAGCAGGACTGAGTCGTGTGCGCCCGTGTTCCGAGGTGCGCCGGTGGCCAGGACCGCGCACGCAGCGACTGGCCCACAGCGGCCGCCCAGCCGTGCGGTTCAGCGGCCGCCCCAGCCGTGCGGTTTCAGCCTCTGGCCAGCGCGGTCACCATCGCCTCGACGGCGATACGCGGCTTGACGTTGAGCTGCAACGCCTCACGGCACTCCAGCACCGCCTCCAGTCGGCGCAGCGTCGACTCCGGGCTCCACCGCTCGGCCGCGGACCGGATCTGGTCCTCGTGGTCCGGATGCGTCAGCGTCGCGCCGGTCGGATACACCAGCACGTCACGGTAGAAGTTCGCCAGATCGACCAACGCCAGGTCGATGGAATCCCGCTGGGTACGCGTCGCCCGCGACTTCTGCCGCTTGCGCAGCTGGTTGACCGCCGCCTCGGCGGCCCGTTTGGCCCCCGCGGTCCCGCGGCCGGTCCCGTCGCCACCCATGGCGATGCGCAGCTCGGCCTCCTCGGCCTCGTCGCGTCGCGCACTTTCCGCCACGGCATCGGCTTCCGCTGCGGTGATCAGCAGGTCGGCGAAGGCGAAGACGTCATCCGGGCGACGCAGGCTCACCGGAATGCGCAGCACCTCGGCCCGGCGTGACCGAGCGGCCTCGTCGGTGGCCAGCCTGCGCGCCCGCCCGACGTGTCCGCCGCAGACCGACGCGGCCCAGCGGGCCCGCTCCTCGTCGATCCCGTCGCGCTCGATCAGCACGCGCGCGATGGCGTCCGCGGGCGGGGTGCGCAACGTGACCACCCGGCACCGGGAGCGAATGGTCACCATGACGTCCTCGGGGTGGTCCGAAGGAGCGCACAACAGGAAGACCGTGCGCGCCGGCGGCTCCTCGACCGCTTTCAACAGCGCGTTCGACGCCCCCTCGGTCAACCGGTCGGCATCGGCGACGATGACGATCTGCCACCGCCCGGTGGACGGCCGCCGCGCGGCCGTCTGCACCAGCGAGCGCATCTCCGCCACCGAGATGGACAGCCCTTCCGGTTCGACGAAGCGGACATCCGCGTGCGTGCCCGCCATGACCGTCCGGCAATGAGCGCACTCGCCACATCCTGTACGGCTCTCGCACTGCAGCGCCGCCGCGAACGCCCGGGCAGCCACCGTGCGGCCGGATCCGGGCGGCCCGGTGAACAGCCACGAGTGCGTCATCCCCTCGCCGGCGGCCGCCGCGGACAACACGGCCACGGCAGGCTCCTGCCCGGCCAACTGCCGCCACACGCTCACGGTGCAGTCCCCGCTTCCACCGGCTTGCCCTCGGACTTCTGCAACCGCTGAATACCGCGCTTGTCCAGCAGGGGTTCGACCGCCGCACGGACCCGCGCGGCGACCTCGTCCTGACTGCCTTCGGCGTCGACCACCACGTAATTCTCCGGGTCGGCCGCCGCCCACTCGGCCAGCAGCCCCCGCATCCGCCATGCTGCCTCGGCCGGGGTGCCGTCCTTGTCCGGGATCTCCCCGGGATCGACGTCCAGCAGCACGGTCAGATCGGGACGCAGCTGGTCCATCGCCCAGTCCGCCAGCCCTTCCAGTTCGGCGATGTCCAACCCGGCCACCGCTGACAAGTGCGCCAACGACGAGTCGGCGAAGCGTTCCATGACCACGATGCCGCCCGCATCCAGCGCAGGCCGCACGTCGCGCTCCACGATGTCGGCTCGCACCGCCGCGGCGGCCAGCGCTTTCGCCCTGGCCCCGGTCAGCGATGCGTTCCGCAACAGCGACTGCAGGCGCTCGTCGTCCAGCGCGGGATCGGTGGCCAGCGCGATCGGCGCGGTCACCGTGCGACGCAGCCACAGCGCCAGCTTGGCCGCGTGCAGGGCGGTGTCCGTCGCCGTGGTGCCTTCGATGGCGATCAGCAGGCCGTTCACCCGGCGCGGGCGCCGCCGCAGCGCGTTGCGCAGGTCGGAGAAGATCGGCTCGGCGCGCCGCGAGTCCATCATGCGGTAGGCGACGATCCCCACCAGCGTGGCCAGCACACCGCCGCCGAGCAGCACCGGGCGCGTGCCGTCGATCTGCACGGTGTTGCCGAAGATCTCCACCCTGCGCGGCTGAACCAGCCCGATCAGCAGCGGCACCACGGCCACCGAACCGCCCAGGACGATCTTCATCAGCGACTGGTAGACGGCGTTGATGCGGCCGCGGATGTCGTCCTCGATGCGCGAGCCGATGATCGTCATCCCGGTCAGGAACGCCACCCCGGCGCACGCGCCGACCAGCACGATGGCGGCCATGGCGACGATCAGGTGGGTGGCCAGGCCGACCACGCACAAGGTGAGCCCGGCGCACACGATGGCGGCGCCGAACAGCCGGTCGTGCGGCAGCCTGCGGGCCAGCTTCGGCGACCCGGCCATGCCGAGCGCGAGCCCGACGAAGATGGCCACGAACATCATGCCGAACGCGGTGTCACCGGCCAGCAGGCTGTGCGCGTAGGGCTTGGCCGAGCCCACCACGGCGCCACCGGCGGCGAACGCGCCCACCATGCCGATCAGCAAGCCGCGCACCAGCTTCGTGCTGCGCACGAACGTGATGCCGTCCTTGATCATCTGCAGCATGCTCGGCTTGTCCTCGCCGGCCGGCCGCAGCGGCTCGTCGTGCACGTTGCGCAGCGACAACTCGGGGATCCGCCACACCACCATGGCGCTGCACAGGTAGAGCACCCCGGTGATGACCACGACCATGCGGGCCAGCCCGAACTCGCCGGTGGTGCCCTCCGGCAGGCTCAGCATCTGCGGCAGGCCGCTGAGCAACGCGTAGAAGCCGGCGCCGGACACCACAGCCAGCCCGTAGGTGACCACCAGGCCGAGCTGATTGGCCGTCTCGACCTGGTCCTTACGGCGCAGCAGGTTGGGCGCGGCCGCGTCCTTGGACGGGATCCACAGCGTCGACGACAGGCCGACCAGGAAGTTGGCCACGAACAGCCACACCGGCGAGCCGACGATCGCGATGGACACCAGCAGCCCGAACCGGGCCAGGTCGGCCAGCACCATAATCACCCGGCGGTCGAACTTGTCCGCGAGCAGCCCGCCGAGCGGAGCGAAGATCAGCCCGGGCAGCAGCAGCGTGAGCACCACACCGGTGAAGGCGAAGTTCTGCGCGGTGTACGACTCGGTGAGCTTGGTGACGTAGCCGGTGAGCCCGAGCAGGGTCAGCCAATCCGCCGTGCTGCACAGGAAGGACACTCCCATGAGCCGACGGAACGGCTTGATCGCCAGCACCCGACGGGCGCGGTAGAGCGTCGATGCGGACGACAACCCCGGCGCACCGGCGTCGGAGAACTGTGTCGGACCGGCCACCCCTGCGATGAGCCACACCCCGCTTTCGCTTCGTCGACCACCGGGATCACCCGAATGGTCGGGTTGGCGAACGCGACCCAGCGTAACCGGCGCGGGGGATCCCACCACTCGTCGGGGCGGTCTTCGCCGCGTCACGCCAGCTAGTCGCGCCGGCGCGGGCGACAGCTACCCGATGCGGCAGGCCGTCAGTTGAACAGCTCGCTCACGCTGCTGGCCACCCCGGAGATCACCTGCACCGCGATCGCCAGGAAGACCAGCAGGATGATCAGCGCGAACACCACGCCGCCCAGGCTGGAGCCGGACGACGAGCCATTCTGCCCGCCCTTCGACCGGTTCGCCATCTGCTCACGCCGCTGCCTGAGCGCTTCCCGCCAGCTCTCCACGTCCTGGCCGGAACCGCTCAGCGCCTGCCGCATCCGCTTCGCGGCCGAACCACGCTCCGGCGCGGCGACCATCCCGGGCGGGGGGCCCGTCGTGGCGACCCCCGGTGGGGGCGGCAACGCCACCGGTGGACCGGAGGGCGCTTCCTCGGCCGCCAGCACCGCTTCGATCAGGGCCCGTGACCGCTCCGGGTCCGGTTCGACCGGTTCGGCGACGGGAACGGCGGGATCGTCGTACGTGTCTTGCTGCACGTTCCCGACCGCGTCGGCGACCGTCACCAAGCCCGCCAGCGCATCCGGGTAAAGCGGCGGCGGCGGGAGCGGTTGCGTTCCGTCCGGTGTCCAGCTGACGTTGGCCACAGCGGTTTCCGTTCTCACGGCACGACTTCCAGCCTGATCGTAACCACGCACGGCCGCGCGTCAGCGCTGTCAATCAGGTGCAATCCGCGAACCCCCAGTCACTCACGGTGATATTTTCCGCGCTTGGGCTACTTCTTTCGTGCCGCCGCCCGCTTCTTCGGCGCAGGTCCCTTGGCGCGCTTCTCCGCCAGCAGCTCGGCCGCCCGTTCGACGGTGAGATCCTCCACGCTGTCCGTCTTGCGCAGCGAGGCGTTGTACTCGCCGTCGGTCACGTACGGGCCGAACCGGCCGCTTTTCACCAGCATCGGCTTCCCGGACTGCGGATCCGGCCCCAGTTCCTTCAGCGGCGCCGACGACGTCTGCCTGCCCCGCCGCTTCGGCTCGGCGTAGATCTTCAGCGCCTCCTCCAGCGTGATGTCGAAGATCTGCTCCTCGCTGGCCAGCGAGCGGGAATCACTGCCCTTCTTCAAATACGGGCCGTACCGGCCGTTCTGCGCGGTGATCTCCTCACCGGTCTCCGGGTCCACGCCCACCACGCGCGGCAGCGACAGCAGCTTCAGCGCGTCCTCCAGGGTGACCGTCTCCACCGACATCGACTTGAACAGCGAGCTGGTGCGCGGCTTGACCTTGGCCTTCTTCTTGCCGTTCGCCTGCTCTTCCTGCTCGGGGATCACCTCGGTGACGTACGGCCCGAAGCGCCCCTCCTTGACCACGATCTCGTAGCCGGTCTCCGGGTCCACGCCGAGCGACCGCCCCTCCTGCGGGGTGGCGAACAGCTTCTCGGCGACCTCGGCGGTCAGCTCGTCCGGCGGCAGGTCCTCCGGCAGGTTGGCGCGCTGGGACTCGCCGTTCACCTCACGCTCCAGGTACGGGCCGTACCGGCCGACCCGCACGTACACGGTGCGACCCTCGTCGTCGGTGAACAGCGGGATCGAGTTGATGTCCCTGGCGTCGATGGCGTCGACACCCGAGCCGACCAGCTTCTTCAGGCCGCCCAGCCGGCTGACCGACCCCTCCACGCCGTCGTTGCCGCCGAAGTAGAAGCCGGACAGCCACTTGGTGCGCTCCTGACGACCCGCGGCGATCGCGTCCAGCTCGTCCTCCATCGCCGCGGTGAAGTCGTAGTCGACCAGGCGGGCGAAGTACTGCTCCATCAGCCCGACCACGGCGAAAGCCACCCACGAGGGCACCAGGGCCGCGCCCTTCTTCCACACGTAGCCGCGATCCTGGATCGTCTTGATGATCGAGGCGTACGTCGACGGGCGGCCGATGCCCAGCTCCTCGAGCGTCTTCACCAGGCTGGCCTCGGTGTAGCGCGGGGGCGGCGTGGTGGCGTGCCCGTCCGCGTCCAGCCGCCGCGCACGCACCACCTGCCCCTTGGTCAGGTGGGGCAGCCTGCGCTCGGCGTCGTCCGCCTCGCCGCCCGCTTCGCTGTCCGGCGCCTCGACGTAGGCGCGCAGGAAGCCGGGGAAGCTGATGGTGCGGCCGCTGGCAGCGAACGTGCACTCCTCGCCCGAGGCAGCAGTGCCGGTGATGCGCACCGACATCGTGGTGCCCTTCGCGTCCGCCATCTGCGAGGCGATGGTGCGCTGCCAGATCAGCTCGTACAGCTTGAACTCGTCCGGATCCAGCTCACCGGCGACCTCGCCGGGCGTGCGGAACACCTCACCGGCCGGCCGGATCGCCTCGTGCGCCTCCTGGGCGTTCTTCACCTTGCGGGTGTACTGGCGCGGCGTCGCCGAGACGTACTCGCGGCCGTACAGCTGAGCGGCCTGGGCGCGGGCAGCAGCGATGGCCGTCTCCGACAGCGTGGTCGAATCCGTGCGCATGTAGGTGATGTAGCCGTTCTCGTAGAGCCGCTGCGCGATGCGCATCGTGCGGTCCGACGAGAAGCGCAGTTTGCGCCCCGCTTCCTGCTGCAACGTGGACGTCATGAACGGCGCGTACGGCCGCCGCGTGTACGGCTTCGCCTCGACGCTGGTGACGGTGAACTCGACGTCGGTCAGCGCCTCGGCCAGGCGCACCGCCTCGGCCTCGGTGAGCACCCGGACGTTCCGCAGCGACGACTTCAGCCTGCCGTCGGAGTCGAAGTCCTTGCCGGTGGCCAGCCGGTCGTCGTCGACCGCGACCAGCTTGGCGGCGAAGTCCACCTTGTCCGTGGTGTCCTGCCCCTCGGCCGACATGGTGGCCGCGATGTCCCAGTACGAGGCCGAGGTGAACCGCATCCGCTCGCGTTCCCGCTCGACCACGATGCGGGTGGCCACCGACTGCACCCGGCCCGCGGACAGCTTCGGCATGATCTTCTTCCACAGCACCGGGCTGACCTCGTAGCCGTACAGCCGGTCCAGGATGCGGCGGGTCTCCTGCGCGTCGACCAGATCGGTGTCCAGATCACGCGGATTCTGCGCAGCGTCCCGGATGGCGTGCTCGGTGATCTCGTGGAAGACCATCCGGCGCACCGGCACCTTCGGCTTGAGCGCCTCGATCAAGTGCCAGGCGATCGCTTCCCCCTCGCGGTCGCCGTCGGTGGCCAGATACAACTCGTCGGCGTCCTTGAGCTTGCCCTTCAAATCCTTGACGGTTGCCTTCTTGTCCGGCGTGACGATGTACAGCGGCTCGAAGCCGTTGTCCACGTCCACGCCGAGGCGGGCCCACGGCTGCCCCTTGTACTCGGCGGGCACGTCCGCCGCACCCCGCGGCAGGTCGCGGATGTGCCCCTTGGACGACTCGACCACATAGT
Source organism: Thermocrispum sp. (assembly GCF_002919275.1). Classification (NCBI taxonomy): domain Bacteria; kingdom Bacillati; phylum Actinomycetota; class Actinomycetes; order Pseudonocardiales; family Pseudonocardiaceae; genus Thermocrispum; species Thermocrispum sp. The sequence goes on from NZ_PKFA01000018.1 coordinate 31,577, forward strand.
TGCGGCCCAGGTAGGAGGCTATTTTGCGAGCCTTAGCGGGTGATTCGACAATCACCAGCCGCCGGACGTCATCGCCGCCCGAGCTCTTCGTCGATCCAGCCACCTTCGGCTGCCTCCATTCCCTCCTACCGCCACCCCGGCCGCAGACGAGTGGCGAGTGTCGCGAAGTTCCTTTTCCAGCTGTAGCACGACCGTGACGACGGGTCCTGCTCGCCGGACACGCCGCCATACGCGGGCTTGGCCTGTGTGCTACCCGTCACAGCCCACGGTCAATCGGGCCGATCCGCAGCGTGATCGTCAGTATGCCGCGCTGCCATTCAGTATCGCCGCAGTCGCCATCGCTGCTACTCCGGCCCACCGCACAGCGCCGCGACTGCCGCATTCGTGACGGTCGGTGCACTGCCCCGCGCAGCTTCCGTGCCAACGGTGACGCGAACGGGCTATTTGAGCCCTTGTTATCGCTTCGAGTCATCGCAGACGCAACGTCCTCCCCGGAATGCCCGTCCATTAAGAGCGAGGGAACCGACCAGGGGGAGGAGACGGTGCGCAAGGTCGTCGCAGCGGTGGTGACGGTCGTGGGGTGGCTGACCGCCGTGATGGTGGGGGCCAGCCTGGCGACCACCCCGACCGCGTCCAGCACTTCGGCGGCCCCGCCACCGACACCGTCCGATCAGCCGGCCGATCCGTCGCACACTGCGATGCCGACCCGGCCATCGGACGGCACATCCACCGTCGGTGAGGAACAGCTTCGTATCCGTGGCTGCGTCATCCGCTTCGACCACAAAGACCGGCACGGGCGCACCGTTCCGCGCAAGCACATCAATCGGACTCACGCCTGCGTCGGCGTCCACCGGGTGTATGCCGACCGCCGCACCGGGGAACTGGTGCTGACCGGCCCGCACGGCGGCGCGATCGTGTTCATCACGGTCTCGCCCGACGAGACGTTGCTGGCCAGGGGCATCACCTGCGGAGCTTCCGGCGGCGTGGGGGTGACCAGGCTGCGCTGCTACGACCGGCAGGGGCAGCAGGTGCCGGCGGACTCGCCGCGGATCTACGGGCGGAGCGCCAACCTGTGGATCGGATGGGTGTCATGGCAGGCCTGACCGGGCCGATGCAGCCCGCGTGGGGCCCAGGCCGATGGCCCGGGCCAGAGCACACGGAGTTCCCGCTCGAGCAGCGGCCGGCCGAGGCCCCGTTCGACGAGTCCTCCACCGATCCCTCGGCTTCGCCCGGCCCGCCGTCGGCCGCCGAGGCCGATCCCGAGGAAGTGGTCGCCACTCCCCTGCCGACATGGGCGCGCTACCTGCTCCTTGCGGCGGCAATGGCGGTGCTCGTCCTGGTTGGCCTTTGGGCGCTCCATTACGGCGACAATCCTGTCGAATTGCATCGCATGCGATGACAAGGCGACAGCGCACCTAGCACCAAAGGCGAAGCGCACCCAGCACCGACAAAGACGACAGCCCGCCCAGCGCCGCACGAGCGGGCCGGACGGGCTGTCGTTCGTCGTGCCAGCCGGCTGCCATCGCCGGCTGAATGTGACGTCGCGTCAGACCTTCGCCGTCTCCTGGGTCGGCGAGTCGGACAGCGAGCTGGTGCGCCGCTTGGACACCACGATGGCCACGACGATGATGGCCACCGCGACCAGCGAGATGATCAACCGCGCGGCGTCCGAGGCACTCTCGCCGACGGACAGCTGCACGATCGCCGGGGCGATCAGCAGCGACACCAGGTTCATCACCTTGATCAGCGGGTTGATCGCCGGGCCCGCGGTGTCCTTGAACGGGTCACCGACGGTGTCACCGATGACGGTCGCCTCGTGCGCGGGCGAGCCCTTGCCGCCGTGGTGACCGTCCTCGACCAGCTTCTTGGCGTTGTCCCACGCGCCACCGGAGTTGGCCAGGAAGACGGCCATCAGCACGCCGGCAGCGATGGCGCCGCCCAGGTAACCGGCCAGCGCGCCGGTACCCAGCCCGAAGCCGACGGCGATCGGGGCGAACACGGCGAGCAGGCCCGGGGTGGCCAGCTCGCGCTGCGCGTCCAGCGTCACCAGGTCGACCACCCGGCCGTACTCCGGCTTGCCGGTGCCCTCCATGATGCCCGGGATCTCCCGGAACTGGCGGCGAACCTCCCACACCACGGCGCCCGCCGCGCGGCCGACCGCGTTGATCGCCAGGCCGGAGAACAGGAACACCACGGCCGCACCGACGATCACGCCGACCAGCACCTTCGGTTCGACCACGTTGAAGGCCAGCAGCTCGGCCAGCTCGCCGCCGCGAGCACCGACCTCGCTCAGCGCAGCGCCGATCTCGGTCACGTAGGAGCCGAACAGCGCGGTCGCCGCCAGCACGGCGGTGGCGATGGCGATGCCCTTGGTGATCGCCTTGGTGGTGTTGCCCACCGCGTCCAGCTCGGTCAGGATCGCCGCGGCGTTCTCGTCCACGTCACCGGACATCTCCGCGATGCCCTGCGCGTTGTCGCTGACCGGGCCGAAGGTGTCCATGGCGACGATGACGCCCACCGTGGTGAGCAGGCCGGTACCGGCCAGCGCCACGGCGAACAGGGCCAGCGTGCCGCCGATCAGGTACGCGCCGAACACGGCGGCGGCGATGACGACTGCGGTGTAGACGGCCGACTCCAGGCCGATGGAGATACCGGACAGCACCACGGTGGCCGGACCGGTCTCGGAGGTCTCGCCGACCGTCTTGACCGGCTTGTACTCGGTGCCGGTGAAGTAGCCGGTGAGCCACAGGATGACACCGGCCAGCACGATGCCGATGATCACCGACACGGTGGCGACGACCGCCGGGTTGCCGTCCTCGCCCGCGAAGTCGGAGGGCAGGAAGATGAACGCCGCCGCGGTGCACAGCACGGCGGAGATCACCGCGGAGATGTAGAAGGAACGGTTGATGGTGACCAGGCCGTTCTCGCCGGCGCGGGCCTTGGTGATGTAGACACCGATCACCGCCGTGACCACACCGATGGCCGGCACGATCAGCGGGAACACCAGGCCGTCGGCGCCAAGCGCCACCGACCCCAGGATCAGCGCGGCGACCAGGGTCACCGCGTAGGACTCGAACAGGTCAGCGGCCATACCCGCGCAGTCACCCACGTTGTCGCCCACGTTGTCGGCGATGGTCGCCGCGTTCCGCGGGTCGTCCTCCGGGATGTTCTGCTCGACCTTGCCCACCAGGTCGGCACCGACGTCGGCCGCCTTGGTGAAGATGCCGCCGCCGACACGCATGAACATCGCGATCAGCGCGGCACCGAATCCGAAGCCTTCCAGCACCTTGGGTGCCTGGCCCGCGTAGACCAACACCACGAGTGCGGCGCCGAGCAGACCGAGGCCCACCGTGATCATGCCGACGGTGCCGCCGGTGCGGAACGCGATCCGCATGGCCTTCTCCCGGCCGCCCGCCTCCCGGGACGCCGCGGCCACCCGCAGGTTGGCCTGGGTGGCCAGCCACATGCCGAGGTAGCCAATGGCGAACGAGAAGCTGGCACCGATCAGGAAGAACACCGAGCGCCCGATGCGCTCGCCCCAATCCGCCGCCGGGAGGAAGAACAGCAGTACGAACACCACGGCGCCGAAAATGACCAGGGTGTTGCGCTGCCGCTTGAGGTAGGCAATCGCGCCTTCCTGCACGGCCTTGGCGATGTCCTGCATCTTCGTGGTGCCCTGACCGGCGGCCAGAACCTCCTTGAGCAGGATGTAACCAATACCGAGCGCGGCAAGGGCGATCACTGCGACCACGGCCACGATGCCGTAGTCGCCTCCGGACAGCGTGATGCCGTCCGCGAGGATCTGCCGGGACATTCGTCCTCCTGTGTCGCATGTTGGTCGGTACTGCAAGGTGCGGGTTCAGTTCCCGCCGGTGCACCGACTGACGATGTTCGAGAGCGGAAGTCTATTGGTTGGGCTTCCTAACACTGACAACAGCCCATACCAGTTCGCAGTAGCTTCCGTCACATCGGGGGCCGAGCTACCCGCCGATCGCCGCATCGGCACGCCCGGTCGGGCGCATTCCAGCCTGCGGGCTGCGGCGACCGCGCACCTGCATCGCATCCGTGTTGTGTGCCGAGCCTTGCGCCAAGACGGCTCCGGCGCAAGCCAGGCTGCGCAAACGTCGTCCCGTCCTGGTCCGGTCACGGCCCGCACGTGCCCGGCACTCCCGGCTCCGGAGCCGGTGGACTTCACCGGTTCCGGCGTCGGTGGAATGTGTCAAGCTCGAGTCGTGCCGCAGCAAGATGCCGACCAGGAGCGGGCCAACGAGCTGCTGGCCCGCGTGCTTGCCGGGACCCCGGAGGGCGAGAACCCGGTGACGCACGTGCGCACACTCCCCGCGCGCCCGGCTCGCTGCGTGCCGTGGCCGTCGTGGGTGCCGGAGGCCGTCGCCCGCCGGTTCGGCGAGTGCGGCGTGGCGCAACCGTGGTCGCACCAGGCCGAAGCCGCCGACCACGCCTGGCACGGGCGCCACGTCATACTCTCCACCGGGACGGCGTCCGGGAAGTCGCTGGCCTACCAGCTGCCTGTGCTGTCGTTGCTGACGCAGCAGCCGAAGCGCACGGCGTTGTACCTGTCCCCGACCAAGGCACTGGGGAACGACCAGCTGCGGGCCGCTGCCGCGCTGGAGCTGCCCGGGGTGCGGGCCGCGACGTTCGACGGGGACACCCCGCTGGAAGAGCGGGATTGGGTGCGGGCGCACGCCAACTGGGTGTTCACCAACCCGGACATGCTGCATCACGGCCTGCTGGCCGCGCATGCCCGCTGGGCCCGGTTCTTTCAGCGGCTTGCGTACGTGGTGGTCGACGAGTGCCACAGCTACCGTGGCGTGTTCGGTTCGCACGTCGCCCTGCTGCTGCGCAGGCTGCGCCGGGTAGCCGCGCGATACGGCGCGAACCCCACGTTCGTGCTCGCTTCGGCGACGATCGCCGAGCCCGCCGAGTTCGCCCGCCGGCTTGCCGGGCTCGGCTGCGTGCCGGTGGTCGACGACGGCTCGCCTCGCGGGCCGCGCACGATCGCGCTGTGGGAGCCACCGCTGCTGCGGGAGATCACCGGGGAGAACGGCGCCCCGATCCGGCGATCCGCGGGCGCCGAGGCGGCCCGCATCATGGCCGATCTGGTCATCGAGGGCGCCCGCACGCTGGCTTTTGTCCGTTCTCGGCGCGGCGCCGAGCTCGCCTCCGTCTCGGCCCGGCGGATGGTGGCGGAGGTCGATCCGGCGTTGAGCAAGCGGGCGGCGGCGTACCGGGCCGGTTATCTTCCCGAGGATCGGCGCAAGCTGGAAGCCGCCCTGATGTCCGGTGAGCTGCTCGCGGTGGCCAGCACCAATGCGCTCGAGCTCGGGGTGGACATCTCCGGGCTGGACGCCGTGCTGGTGGCGGGCTACCCCGGTACCCGGGCGTCGTTCTGGCAGCAGGCCGGCCGGGCGGGCCGCACCGCCGAGGAGGCCGCGCTGGTCGTCTTCATCGCCAAGGACGATCCGCTGGACACGTACTTGGTGCATCACCCGGAAGTGATGCTGGATCAGCCGGTGGAGGCCGCGGTGCTGGACCCGGCGAACCCTTATGTGCTGGCTCCGCAGCTTGCCTGCGCCGCGGCGGAGCTGCCGTTGCGCGCCGAGGACCTGCCGATCTTCGGGGAAGCCGCGGCCCGTGACGTGGTGGACGAGCTGGTGGCGGACGGAGTGCTGCGGCGGAGGCCGAGCGGCTGGTACTGGACCGGGCGGGACCGGCCGCACCACGAGGTGAGCATCCGGGGTTCGGGCGGGGAGCAGGTCGCGGTGGTGGAAAGCGAGACGGCGCGGCTGCTGGGCACCGTCGACCCGAGCGCCGCCTGCGCCACGGTGCATCCCGGCGCGGTGTACTACCACCAGGGCGAGACCTATGTGGTCGACGAGCTGGATTTCGACGAGCGGCTTGCGCTGGTGCACGCCGAGGAGCCGGAGTGGACCACGTCGCCGCGCGACGTGATCGACATCGAAGTTCTGCAAACCGACGAGAAGGCGGTCTACGGCGGGGTGACGGTGTGTCTCGGCCTGGTCGCGGTGACCTCGCAGGTCGTGAGCTATCTGCGGCGGTTGCCGTCCGGGGAGGTGCTGGACCAGACACCACTGGACCTGCCTGCGCAAACCCTGCACACCAGAGCCGTCTGGTACACGATCAGCGATGCGTTGCTGTGCGGCAGGGAGCCGGGGGGCGCAGGGCTGGAGCCCGCGCGCGTCCCCGGCTCCCTGCACGCCGCCGAGCACGCGGCGATCGGCCTGCTACCGCTGTTCGCTACCTGCGACCGCTGGGACATCGGGGGAGTGTCAACCGCTCTGCATGCCGACACCGGGGAGGCCACGGTGTTCGTGCACGACGGTCATCCCGGGGGCGCGGGATTCGCCGAACGGGGGCATGCGGCGCTGGTGCCCTGGCTGGCCGCAACGCGGGAGGCGATCGTCTCCTGCGAGTGCTCGACCGGCTGCCCGTCCTGCGTTCAGTCGCCGAAGTGCGGTAACGGCAACGAACCGCTGGACAAGGCAGGGGCGGTGGCCGTGCTGGACACCGTGCTGGGTGCCATCAGCCGGGCGGATCGCGGTGAGGGGACGCGGGGGGAATCCGCTCACCACGGGAGGCGGTGACCCGCCCGCTTTCCGGTGCGGTCGCACGACCACGGTGGTCCACTGTTCAGTTGTCGTCTCGGTTTTCCGTTGTCGTCTCGGGTTCGGTTGTCGTGGGCTTCAACCCGAGGCGATCGCTCGCACCGCCGCGTCGGGGGCCACGGCGGCACGGCCATCGCCTCGGGTTGAAGGCGGCGCCCGCGGCCGGCCGGGGCTGGAAAGCTCGGCCGCGGGTGCCTGCGCGGCTCACGCGGCAGCCGTCGGGGCGCTGCCACTTGCCGCGCTGTTACGCCGCGCTCGGCTGCAGCCGGGCCTGGCGATCCACCATATCGGCGGCCCTGGCCAGGACACCGTGCATGGCAGCGGCGCGGGGGAGCTTCCACTCCCAGACCGCGGGCTTGACGCGCCAGTGCACGATGCCGCCGGGGTAGGGGCTGGGCGGGAGGGGAACCCAGCTCTCCTTGCCGTGGTGCACCACGCCGGGACGCTCGGCCAGCTCCTCGGGCAGCGCGGGGCCTGATTCGGTGAGGAAGATCCACCGGCCGTTGGGAATGGCCAGGATCGGCGCGGGACGGTCCTCGGCACGCAGCAGGCCGGCCGCAGCACGCCCCAGCTCGGCGTCGACCTCGACGGCGTCGACCACGGAACCGGTCGCGACGAGGACGCTGTACGGCTCCTCGTGCCACTTCGCGGCGACGGCCTTGGCGTCCACCCGCACACCCCGACGCCAGTCGTCGGTCAGTGGCTGGGGGCCGCGCCACTCACCGCCGTCGGGGTGAGTCCCCGGAAAGACCGGCCACCCACGCAGCGCGAAATCCACTGCGCCGGTACGCAGTTCGATACGGAATGCACTGCGCCACGCGTCAGGGCCTTCGGTGTGCAACATCGGTCTTTCCGTCTCCTCGATTGACTTCCCTTGAATGCCGGAGGTTTCCCTTCGGTGCGGCCTGGCCGACTTCTCCGACCGTGCCCGCAACTCTCAGTGAAATGCACGAATCGAGCCGTTGGGAGTCGTTCTCGGCGACCGGTAGCCACCGGACGCTGAACGACGAGTGGACAACGGTTCAACCGAACGTGACTCCGCGGTGATCTCGGCCACGCCGCACGATGGCGATGCCGTTCATCGCCGACGAATGACCGTCCGTCCGGACTGGATTTCGCTGCCGCGACCGTTCGTCGACCGCTCACCGACGCTATCGATCGGTCCAGCCCGCGCTGCGGCGAAAGCCCGACCGAACACGCTCAGTGGCCCGGGCGGATCCTTGCCCACCCGCACCAACGCATCCCAGCCGCGCAGCCGGCACGTCGTCAGCTCGGCTCCCATGAGCTCGGCTATCCGGCGCGCCCGAGCGCACGCGCCCGCCTCGCCGGTGTGGGCGTACGTGGCCGCCGCCAGTGCGGCCAGATCAGCGGCGCCGGTGACCCGATGCCGGGTGATCACAGCCGCGCCGAGCCACATCACGGCGCTGAACACCAGCAGTACGGCCACAACCGCTGCTGCCGCCCACACCGTGGCCACTCCCTCGTCGCCTTCACGACGACTCCGGAGCATGTCGCGACGCCCCGAGGCGTGCTCACCGCGACTTCGGCCCGCTGCTGAGTCACATCGGGGCGGTGAAGTCATCCCCTGGCTCCTTCCGCTTCGGCAGCCCCGGTCCGTTTCCACTCAGAGCGGTCCGCCCTACCGGTTCCTGCTCCACTTGTGAGCCAGCTGGTACGGCAGGTTCGGCATTGGGCTCGCTGACCGCATACGCCTCGCCGGTCACGCGCAGGCCGGGCAGCATTCCCCCGACGGGACGGGCACGGACCCGGACACGAACGACCTCGCCGGACTCGTCAACGTCAAGGCGCGCGCCAGCGGGAGCGATCTCGGCCACCGCGCGACTGGCCAGCTGTGGCTCTCCCCGGGCGATCAAGCGAGCCGCCTCACGCGCGGCGTCGGTGCATCGCAACTGGTCGGCAATCACGCCCAGGCCGGCCAAGCACAAGGCCACGACCACAACGAGAGCACTGACCGCTATCGCCGCCTCGACCGTGACCGCACCCCGATCGCCGTGCAGGCCGGCCACGAACTTCGATCGCCGCCAGCCGACCCCGCTCCGGGAGTGGCACCGCGGATCGACCCCGGAACGCGATCGCCACCACCAGCCGGACCTGATGCGGAATCTGTTTCGCCGGCCGGCCGCCGTCAGGGACAAGCACCGCCGACCGGACCTGCCACTGAATCTGTCCCGCCAGCCGACCCCCGTCAGGGACAAGCACGCCCGGCTGGACCCGGGCCGGGATCGGCACCGCCTGCCAGCTCTGAAGGACGATCGGCGCGGATCCATCCCCAGCCGACGTCGCCCATCCGTTGCCAACCCATCCGTTCCGAACCTCCAGGAGACGTCCGCTCCGAGCCGCGACTGACGCGTTCCCTGGTGGGGCCATCGCCGACGCTCCCCGTGCCACATGACGGCACCTAGAAATTCACGGACAGGGCACGCTCGACCAGGTCGGTCAAAGCCCCCAGGACCGAATCGCTGGTCACCACCGCATACAGCAGCGCGGCGAACGCCGCAGCAGCCAGCGTCCCGATGGCGTATTCAGCCGTTGACATCCCCAGGTCGCCGGACAGGCGCAGCGCCGGTCCGGTGCGCGCGGCCCGGTCGGCCCGGCCCACTGCTCGCCACCAGCACCTGATCAGGCCACGCCGCCTTCCGCGCACCGGTGAGCGGACAGCATCCAGCACGCCCCCCGTCATGGTCGTCATGAAGTCCGACAGTCTCATGAACACCTCCCATCGCGAGAGGTCGACCGCTTCTCCTGCGAGCGCTCACCGCGAGCGCTCCGCACGTCACTGCAGCACCGTGAGGTGACCGGCGAGCCCGATCACCACCGGCACCACGCCCAGGCACAGGAAGCCGGGCAGGAAGCACAGCCCGAGCGGACCCGTCATCAGCACCGCCGCCCGGCGGGCCCTCGTCTCCGCCGATTCGTGCTGCTCGGCTCGAAGCCGAGCGGCGATCTCGCCGACCGCTCCGGCCAGCGCGCTTCCCGATCGCGATGCCCGGCGAGCGGCATGTGCCAACGCTGCCGTGTGCGCACACGCGGCGGCGGGCCGCCAGGCTTCATCCGGCGATGCCCCCAATGCCAGGAGCTCGCTCACCCGGCGCAGCACGTCAGCCACCGCCACAGGCAAGCTGCCGGCAACCGCACGCAATGCCTCTGCCACCGGCAGACCCGACCGCAAGCACGCGGCCAACAGATCCCAACCAGCCGCCAGAGCGAACGGGTCGACTGCATTCGCGCGGCCGGGCACGGCCATCGCGCGGCCTTGCCACTCCACGCCTCGCCCGGCGCGCTCGCCCGTCCCTGCCCGAGCCACCGCCGCATTCAGCCGGGATTCTGCGTTCTTGGCAGCCGGTGCCACCAGCAGCGCCGCCGCAAGCAGGCAGAGCAGCGTCATGTCACCACCGCCCGACGCGCAAGTCGTTCACTCCACGCCGTTCCGGCGAAGATCAGCAAGCTTCCGACCACCAGCAGGACTTGACCTGCCGGGGTGGACGACAGCACCCCGACAGGGCCCGCCCCCATGCCTTCGCCGAGCAGGATCCCGAGCACCGGCAGCCCGGCGAGCACCGCAGCGCTGGCTCGATGGCCTGCCAGCTCGGCGTGCAACCGGCCGACGAAGCGGGTGTGCTCGGCCACGTCACGACGGACTGTATCCAGCACCTCGGCCAATGGCACCCCGTGGGCTTGCGCAACCCGCCACGCCCGCGCCACGCGGGCCAGGAGGTCCGCAGCTACCGCAGCGTGTACCGAAGCATCGACCAGCGCAGCATCGGGTTCACCACCGAGGCGGACCGCAGCGGCCACGGCACGCAGGCCGTGCGCGGCCGCCGTGCCCTTCGGGGCATCAGCGGCCACGGACTCCGCGGCGGCAGCGGGATGCGCTCCGGCACGAAGCTCCGCGACCAGGGCTCCCAGCGCCTCGGACATCGCGCGGTACTCCCCGAGTTCGGCAGCTCGCTGCCTGCGAGCACGAATCCGGGCAGTCACCGCGATCCCGATCAACGCACCGACCACCGCGCCCGCAACGCCCAGCACAAGTCCGCACACGGCAGCCGAACCGGCAGTCGCGACAATCACCCGAAGATGCCTGGACGGCACCATCCACCACCGGGCGGTCCATGCCACACGGCCCGCCTGCGGGCACCGTGCCGCCCGAAGCCGCGCAGCCGAACCCGGCGGCCAGGCGAACACCGCGGCCAGCAGCACCAACGACGTCACCACGGCAACCGCACTCCCCTGGCCTGGAACAACGCGGTGAGCAGCCGCCGCTCCTCGGTCCACCGGCCGCACCGCCACACCGGAATCACCCGCACCAGGGCGGAGTCCCGATGGAGCACCCCGATCTCGGTCAATGCCCGTACCCCACCGGTCTTACGCCGCATGTGCAGCACGACCTGCACCGCTGCGGCCAGCTGGCTGTGCAGGCCCTCACGGGAGAGCCCGCCCAGTGCCGCCAGCCCCTCCAGCCGCGGCGGGACTTCCGCCGGGGCGTTGGCGTGGAGCGTGGCGGCCCCGCCGTCGTGGCCGGTGTTCAGCGCGTTGAGCATCGGGACGACTTCCGCACCCCGGATCTCGCCGACCACCAGCCTGTCAGGGCGCATCCGCAACGCTTGCCGGACCAGCTCGTGCAACGTGACCTCGCCAGCGCCCTCGATGTTCGGCGGCCGTGACACCAGGCGGACGAACTGCGGATGCCGAGGGGCCAGTTCCTGCGCGTCCTCCACGCACACGATGCGTTCGCCCCCCGGCACGGCCGCCAACAGCGCTCCCAGGAGCGTGCTCTTCCCCGCACCGGTACCACCGGTGACCAGGAACGCCAGCCGAGCCGCCACCATCGCCTGCAGCACCTTCACCAGCCGCGCATCAAAGGCGCCAAGCCGGCGAAGCTGCTCCAGGTCGAACGTCGCCGGGCGCAGTACCCGCAACGCGATGCAGGTGCCGTCGGCCGCCACCGGCGGCAGTACCGCGTGCAGGCGAACTCGGCCGTGTGGGCCGACGCCGGGAAGCCACCCGTCGACGAACGGCTGGGCGTCGTCCAGCCTGCGACCCGCGGCAAGGGCCAAGCGCTGCGCCAACCGCCGGACAGCGGACTCGTCGGCGAACCTGACCTCGGTCCGGCGCAAGCCACCTGCACCGTCCACCCACACCTGATCCGGCCCGGTCACCAGCACGTCGGTGATCGCATCGTCGGTGACCAGCTCCTCCAGCGGGCCGAGCCCGACGAACTCCTGCCGCAGCTGTCGTAGCGCAGCCAGGACGTCCCCGTGCCCGGCCACCCCGCCGGTCTCGGCACGAACCGCATCGGCTACCGCCGCCGCGCTGACGTCGGCTCCCCGCGCGGCCAGCCGCCGACGGACTCGCTCCACAAGGTCCGCACGCATCAGGCGACCTCCGCCACGCTCGACGGCTCGCCCGACGATTCCCACAACGCGCTCAGCACGCTCTGCGCTGCCCGTGCCAGCGGACCTCCGGCCCGAGGACCGAATTCGCCGCACTCGACGCGGCGCCCCAGCCGGGGCTCGGCCCGCATGCCTGCCAGCAGCTCGACACCGACGGCCTCGGCTACCGCAGCCGCCGGCAAAGCCGCCGGGGCTGGACCGCGCACCACCGCACCCAGGCGCCGCGCTCGCCCTCGTAACGACTCGACGACACGCATCGCCGCGATACTGGCCCGCACCTCCGCGGGCACCACCACGGCAATCAGGTCTGCTCGGTCGACCACCTCCCACCCGACGGCATCCAGCGCGCGGGGCAGATCACAGACCACCGTGTGGCCCGCGCGCACACCCGCTTCGACCACGGCGACGACACTCTGCGCGCTCGGCCCGGGCCCTTGCCGGCCGCAGGACAACACCACGAGCGACCCGGAACCACAGCGCATCCGCGGCAACGCGGCGCGCAGCGCCTGCATCGAGACCCGGCCACCCTGCACCGCCAGCTCCGGCCAGCGCAGGCCGCCGTCGTGCTCGGCACCGAGGAGCAGGTCGATCCCGCCGCCCAGCGGGTCGCAATCGACCAGCAAGGCGTCCTCTCCACGTCGCGCGGCCTCCACAGCGACCGCAGCCGCGAACACCGACGCCCCGGCGCCTCCACGCCCGCCCAGCACACCGAGGACTCGCCCGTCCCCGCTGCTCGGCCCCTCCACGACCTCGGCCAGCAGCGCCATCAACGCTTGCTCGTCCTCCGGCAGCGACATCACCCGCTCTATCCCTGCGGTGAACGCCGACTGCCAGCACTCGGCCGGAGGCGGCCCTAGGCACACCAGCGCGACCCCACGGCGACTCGGCACCCGACCTCCCGCCGCTTCGCGCAGCACGGCCTCGTCGACCAGCACCTGCGGGGCATGGATCCACGATCCAGCGGCCGCGGGCACGTCCGGAGCGACCTCGACCTCACAGCCGACGGCCGCAGCAAGCCGCAGCACCTCGTCGAGCAGGGGCTCCTCCCGCATGACGACGAGCGGCATCCGGCGCCGATCCGGCCGCCGTTCGCACCCTTGCCCCTGCACCTCCGCCTCCGCCCGCGTGGGCTCACGTTGCCAATGCCACGCCTCCCGCTCCGAAGGCGGCTGCGTGCCCACGAGCGCCTGGTGCTGGTCCGACGGTGACGCAGGCCTGCGCTGATCCGCCTGCGCGCGATGCTGATCAGGCAGCGGCACGTGCCGTTCCGACATCGATCCCCCAGTCCGTGCTAGCGCGACCGCCGGCGCGGCCGCTGCTCACAGGGTCCGCCACCGCTCGCGCGGTCGGGAGGACTTGTTCAGCCCCCTGTGGACAACTAGCCGCCTGTGGACAAACTCTGTGGACAACTGCGGCGCCGCTTGTGGACAAGGCTGTGGAGAACCCGGGTCAGCTGTGGAGAAGATGTGGACAACTCGCCCGGCCGGGCCCGGGCACGTCCGTGACTCACGCGCTGATGGCGCTGCGCATGACCCCGAGGCCCCGCACTGCGGCAGCCCGGCCGACTGGGCCGCCAACCGGTAGTCAGCGCTCGACAATCGGCCGTCCGCCAACCCCCAGGCCACGCCTCACAGTCACCCGCCAACCCCCAGGCCACGCCCCACAATCACCCGCCAACCCGCAGGCAGCGCCCAACTATGGTGAGCGCATGGAGTCAGCCGGACCGGTCGCGGCGTTCTTCGACCTCGACAAGACGATCATTGCCTCGTCCAGTGCGCTGGCCTTCAGCAAACCGCTGCTCCGCCAGGGACTGATCAACCGCCGCGCGGCCCTGCGCTCCGCCTACGCCCAGCTGATGTTCAGCCTCGCCGGAGCGGACGAGCAGACCACCGAACGGCTGCGCGCCCAGATCTCCGCCCTGTGTGCGGGCTGGGACGTCGCCCAAGTACGGGCCGTGGTCGAGGAGACCCTGCACGACGTCGTCGACCCGCTGGTGTACGCCGAAGCCGCAGAGCTGATCGAGAAACACAAGGCCAACGGGCACGACGTGATCATCCTGTCGGCCACCGGCCAGGAAGTGGTCGCACCGATCGCCGACATGCTCGGCGCCACCCACGCCGTGGCCACCCGCATGGAGATCGTCGACGGCCGCTACACCGGCGAGGTCGAGTTCTACTGTTACGGCGAGAACAAGGCGAAGGCCGCCCGCGAGCTGGCCGCCGAACGCGGCTACGACCTCGGCGCCTGCTACGCCTACAGCGACTCCAGCACCGACATCCCGCTGCTGGACACCGTCGGCAACCCGTTCGCGGTGAACCCGGACAGGCTGCTCCGCAAGGTCGCCGCCGAGCGCAACTGGCCGGTGCTGACCTTCTCCCGCCCGGTCACCCTGCGGTCGCGGATTCCGCAGTCGACCACCGTCGCGGTCGCGCTCGGGGTGGGCGTCGGAGCCGTCGCCGCGGCGGGCGCGACATGGTACGGCATCCGCAGACGCAAGCGCGAGAACCGCACCGTGCAAACCCCCCAAAAGCGGCCCTGATCAGCGCATTCGTACCAGAGCCAGCGGAAAATCCTACTAACCGGCAGGGCCGATGTCAGCAGCTGAACGCGTCTTGACCGGTGCACCCTGTTCAGCGCTTGAAGTGACCGCCATCACTCGGTAGAAAGAAGGTGCGGACTCCAAGTCGGCCAAGGATGCGGCGGAAGAGAAGCCGGATCCTCCCCGATTGGGCTCCGTGCGCGGACTCCGGGCACCCACGCGGAGCACGCCGCGGGAGGCTTGTCGTCTCGGGACTGCGTACCAGGACGCTGGGCGCCGAGTCCCCGACACGGACGACACGAGTTGCACGCTTGGTAACCCGCGTGTCCGCGCGAGCAGGCGGCGGTCGCCGACACCATGTCGACGGCCGCCGCCTGCGTTATGTTCATCCAGATTCACGTTCCGTGACCAATGCACGGATTTCTTTGCCAACTCGTTAACTCTCGACTGCTAACGCTGTAACACTGTTGAGCGACCTTTACGGCGTACCTCGCAACGTTTGGGTGAAAAGTACGATTTGACCGTTACAGATCACCCATCTGCTGGTCCCCCGGTTGCACCACAACGAAGGGCGTGATCGTCGGTGTCGCTCACAGACTCTCCTCCACACCAGCCAGCCGGCCGTGCGCAGGTGGACACACCCTTCTTCGATGGCAACGACGCCGACGTGGGTCCGCTGGTCCGGATCCGCTCCTTGCTTCCCGGGCTCGCCCGCGCCGAGCAGCGGGTGGCGAAGGTCGTCCTGGAAGACCCGTCCGCGGTGGCCACCCGCAGCATCACCGAGGTGGCCATGGCCGCCGGGACCAGCGAGACGACGGTGACCCGCTTCTGCAAGGCGATCGGCGTCGGCGGCTACCCGCAGCTGCGCATCGCGCTCGCCGCCGACGCGGCCCGCATGCAGGCGCGGGTCAGCCAGATGTACGGCGGCACCATCGAACTCGACGACGACATGGCCACCGTGATCAACAAGGTCACGTTCGCCGACGCCCGGGCGATCGAGGACACCGCCAGCCAGCTGTCGCCGACCGCGGTGAGCCGGGCCGCGGACGCACTGGCCGCGGCCGGCCGGATCGACATCTACGGCGTCGGCGCGAGCTCGTTGGTCGCCAACGAACTGCAGCACAAGCTGCACCGCCTGTCGAAGATCAGCTTCGCCTGGTCGGACACCCACCTGATGCTGACCTCGGCGGGCGTGCTCACCTCCGACGACGTCGCCATCGCCATCTCGCACAGCGGGGCGACCACGGACGTCCTGGAGGCACTCCGGGCGGCCAAGGAGCGCGGGGCCACCACCGTCGCGGTGACCAACTTCCCGCAATCGCCGGTCGCCTCGCTGGCCGACCACGTCCTCACCACCGCGGCCAGGGAGACGACGTTCCGCTCCGGGTCGGCGGCCAGCCGGATCGCCCAGCTCACCGTGATCGACTGCTTGTTCGTCGGGGTCGCCCAGCGGCTCGGCCCGGCAGCCGCGGCAGCGCTGGATCCGGCCAAGGACGCCACCGGCACCCACCGACTCGGCGTCCGGCAGGACCGGCGCCGCAAGCGGCCGCATCCGCTGAAACCAGATCATCTCCGCAGGTGACACCGCCGGGCGGACAGCGGCGATCGCCCGGCGGCGTGCGCCCGGGACGGGCTCGGTCTCGTCCTGGGCGCATCGTCGTCAGCGCCCTGGCCTGGTCAGCCCGTCCGCCTCGGCGCCGAGCGACAGCACCACGTCGTCGATGCGCTCGAGTGCATCGACGTAGGTCCCGGCATCCTCGGCGGACAGATCCCGCAGCCTGATCGGCGGCCCGAGATCGATCAGCGTCGGCACGTACTCCGCCTGGCGCACGCGCCAGCCGTCGGCCGAACGCCGGAAGGTGAACCGCACGGCGATCCCCTCCTCGGTGGCTCCGGTCGGCTCGGCGTGCCGCGCCACGTGATTGCCCAGCCCGTACGCCACCCATTCGCCGTCGATCCGCTCCATCGGCTGCACGACATGGGCGTGGTGCCCGATCACCAGGTCGATGTCGTCGTCGGCCAACAGCTCCTCGGCCAGCTTCCGCTGCTCCGGCGTCGGCTCGTGCTGATGCTCGACACCCCAGTGCGCACTCACCACGACGACATCGGCGCCCGCCTTGCGGGCCGCCGCAGCCTTCCGTTTCGCCACCGCCACGTCCAGCTGGTCGGCCACCCACGGCTGGTCCTCCGGCAGCGGAATGCCGTTGAACCCGTACGTCATCGAGATGTGGCCGACCCGGACGCCGTTCACGTCGAGCAGCAGCGGCCGGCGAGACTCCTGCTCCGACCGATACGACCCGGTGTGTGCCAATCCCGCCTTGTCCAGTGCATCCAACGTGCTCCGCACGCCGTCCACACCTTGATCCAACGTGTGGTTCGACGCCGTCGAGCATGCGTCGTAGCCGGTGTCGGCGAGCGCATCGGCCACCTCGGGCGGAGCGCTGAACGACGGGTACCCGGAGAACGGCCCGTCCGGTCCCGCCAACGGCACCTCCAGGTGGCACAGCGCCACATCCGCCGAGCTGACCAACGGCCGCACCCCGGCGAACAGCGGACGGAAATCCCGGCCGCCGTCACCGTCCGCCTCGGCCTGCTCGGTGAGCGCCGGATGGATCAGCACGTCCCCGGTGGCGACCAGGGTGAACTCGGCAGGGCCGGAAACCTCGGCAGAGGCGCCAACCTCGGCGGTGGCGCTGGAGACCGCCCCCGACGGCGTCCCCGCCTCCAACGACGGAGAACATCCCGTGAGTACCACCAGCGCCGCGACAGCCGCCGGAAGCCGCCTGCTCACCGCGCCTCTCCCGCCGCGTCGGCGATGCCCACCGCTTCCCGGGCGCCGGCTTCCACCGCCTGGCAATGGAACAACAGCCACTGACGCAGCCCCTCCGGCGTCCCGCCCGCGAAACCGGCGGTCGCCTCCCGGTAGGCGCTCAGCTTGCGGAAGCACCACACCTCCGGCACGCACAGCCCCTTCGGGTCCAACCCGGTGCCGATCATGGTGAGCCGGGCGGCCGCGCGCGCGACCACCCCGTCGCCTACGCCGAACGCCCGCAACGCCAGCAGCTCGCCGTGCACCACAGCAGCCAGCACCGCCCCTGGCGCCTTCGTTCCGCCGGTGACCAGCTCGGCAAGCAGCTCGAGCCTGCGCGACGTCGCCTCGTCCCCGCGCGGCCTGCCCAGCCGGTCCGGATCGTCCACCAGGTCGGCGGCGGCCAGCACGTGCAGGCGGGCCAGCACCTGCAGCGGCGACCGCTCCCAGGTCGTCAACAGCCCGCCGAGCGCCTCGGCCACCCGCAACGCCCCGGCCAGCACCGGCTCGCGCACTTCCCCGTCCGGTGGAATCTCGGCGTCACCACCGTCGATCGCGGCCGACGCCCGGGCGGCCCGCACCGACGCCTCGGCGGCGGTGGTCGGCCACCGTTTGCGGTTCGTCGGGTGGCGGTGGACGGCGTCGACGGCTTCCCGCGCCGCCTGGACGGCATCGGAGACCCCGGACAGTTCCAGCAACGGGGCGAGCGGATCGGTCACGAGCCGCGACGTTACACCGGACGGCCGACGAACGGTCATCGGTGCAAGACGAACGGTGGTGCGCGTCATCTCATCGAGCGCTAACGTCGGGGCTGGAACAGTGCTGTCCCTCACAGCACACTGCTAGGCCCAGCACCTGAGCACCAGGAGGCGTCACCAACATGGCAGAGCAGCAGTCAGCAACGTTGCAGAACCTGCTCACCGAGCACCGCACGTTCCCGCCGCCCGAGGAGTTCGCCGCTGCGGCGAACGTCGACGCCAGCGTCTACCAGGAGGCGGAGGCCGACTACCAGGCTTTCTGGGCTGCCCAAGCCGACCGGCTGCACTGGGAAACCCGGTGGACCCAGGTGCTGGACTGGTCCAACGCGCCGTTCGCCAAGTGGTTCGTCGGCGGCAAGCTCAACGTGGCGTACAACTGCGTGGACCGGCACGTGGAGGCAGGCCACGGCGACCAGGTGGCCATCCACTGGGTCGGTGAACCGGGCGACACCAGGGACATCACCTACGCGCAGCTGAAGGACGAGGTCTGCCAGGCGGCCAACGCGCTGGAGTCGCTCGGGGTCTCCTCCGGTGACCGGGTGGCCATCCAGCTGCCGATGATCCCCGAGGCGATCGTGGCCATGCTGGCCTGCGCCCGCATCGGGGCCATGCACAGCGTGGTCTTCGGCGGCTTCTCGGCCGCCGCGCTGCGGCAGCGGGTGGAGGACGCCGAGGCGAAGGTCGTCATCACCTCCGACGGCCAGTACCGCCGCGGCCAGGCCGTGCCGATGAAGGAGAAGGTCGACGAGGGCCTGGAAGGCACCAGCTCGGTGGAGAAGGTCGTGGTCGTCCGCCGGGTCGGTGACGACCTGTCCGACGTGCCGTGGAACGACGAGCGGGACATCTGGTGGCACGACCTGGTCGGCAAGCAATCGGCCGAGCACACCCCGCAGGCGTTCGACTCCGAGCACCCGCTGTTCATCCTCTACACGTCCGGCACGACCGGGAAGCCGAAGGGCATCCTGCACACCTCCGGCGGCTACCTGACCCAGTGCGCCTACACCCACCACGTGGTGTTCGACCACAAGCCCGGTGAGGACGTCTACTGGTGCACCGCCGACATCGGCTGGGTCACCGGGCACAGCTACATCGTCTACGGCCCGCTGGCCAACCGGGCAACGCAGGTGGTCTACGAGGGCACTCCGAACACGCCGCACGAGGGACGGCACTGGGAGATCGTCCAGCAGTACAAGGTCACCAAGTACTACACCGCGCCGACGCTGATCCGCACGTTCATGAAGTGGGGCGACGACATCCCGGCCAAGTACGACCTGTCGTCGCTGAAGCTGATCGGCTCGGTCGGCGAGCCGATCAACCCGGAGGCGTGGGTCTGGTACCGGGAGCACATCGGCGGCGGCAAGACCCCGGTGGTGGACACCTGGTGGCAGACCGAGACCGGGGCGATCATGATCTCCCCGCTGCCCGGCGTCACCGCGGCCAAGCCCGGCTCGGCCCAGCGCCCGCTGCCCGGCATCTCCGCGAAGGTGGTCGACGACCAGGGCAACGAAGTACCCCACGGTGGCGGCGGCTACCTGGTGCTCGACCGGCCGTGGCCGTCGATGCTGCGCGGCATCTGGGGCGACCCCGAGCGGTACAAGGAGACGTACTGGGCGCGGTACGCCGACAAGGGCTACTACTTCGCCGGTGACGGCGCCAAGTACGACGACGACGGCGACATCTGGCTGCTCGGCCGGGTGGACGACGTCATGAACGTCTCCGGCCACCGCATCTCCACCACCGAGGTGGAGTCGGCGCTGGTGTCCCACCCGAACGTGGCCGAGGCGGCCGTGGTGGGCGCGCCCGACCCGACCACCGGCCAGGGCATCGTGGCGTTCGTCATCCTGCGCGGCAGCGCCGACGACGGGGCTGCCGGCGAGCAGGCCATCGCCGAGCTGCGCGAGCACGTGGCGAAGGAGATCGGCCCGATCGCCAAGCCGCGGCAGATCATGGTCGTCCCGGAGCTGCCGAAGACCCGGTCCGGCAAGATCATGCGGCGGCTGCTGCGTGACGTGGCGGAGAACCGCCCGATCGGCGACGTCACCACGCTGGCCGACTCGAGCGTGATGGACCAGATCAAGGAGCGGCTGACCTCCGGCAAGGGCACCGAGGACTGACCCGGTGGCCGGATCGTCGCGTACCGGGACGTCCCGGTCATGAGCGCCGTCTCGGAACACCCGGGCGAGGCGCACCACGAGGACCTCGGCGGGCGGCTGAACTGGCTGCGCGCCGGGGTCCTCGGCGCCAACGACGGCATCGTGTCCATGGCCGGCCTGGTGGTCGGCGTGGCGGGCGCAACCACCGACGTCAGGGCGATCCTCACTGCGGGCATCGCCGGGCTGGTGGCGGGCGCGCTCTCCATGGCGGGCGGTGAGTACGTCTCGGTCAGCACCCAGCGCGACACCGAACGGGCGGCGATCCAGCTCGAACGGCAGGAGCTGGAGCAGATGCCCGAGCAGGAGCTGGACGAGCTCACGGCGATCTACCAGAAGCGGGGCTTGTCCCCCGAGCTGGCGCGCCGGGTAGCCGAGGAGCTGACCGCGAAGGACCCGCTGCGCGCGCATGCCGAGGCGGAGCTGAACATCGACCCGGACCGGTTGACCAGCCCGTGGCAGGCCGCCTGGGCGTCGTTCCTGGCCTTCACCATCGGCGGCTTGCTGCCGGTGATCGCGATCGCCCTGCCCCCGGTGGAAGTGCGGGTGTTGGCATGCGGCGCCGCGGTGGTCGCCGGGCTGGTGCTGACCGGGTGGACCGCCGCCCGCCTGGGCTCCGCCCCGGTCGCCCGTGCCGTCATGCGCAACGTGGGCGTCGGGGTGCTGGCCATGCTGGTCACCTACTACGTAGGCGTCGTGTTCGGGATCACGGTCGGCTGACGCCGGAATCGCTAGGATGGCTAACGGTGTGCCGGGAAGTCTGGTCGGCGTGATGGTCCCCTGACGACAGGAGTCGCTCGTGCCGCAGCCGCGCCGCCAGACCCGGCCGATCGCCGAGTTCGCTCGTTTTCTGCGCACCGAGACGGCAGGCGGCGTGGTCCTGCTCGTCGCCGCCGCGATCGCACTGATCTGGGCGAATTCCGGCCTCGGCGACACCTACACCGCCGTCCGCGACTACACCGTCGGCCCCCACGCGTTGCACTTGCACCTGTCCATCGGCGACTGGGCCAAGGATGGCGTGCTGACCCTGTTCTTCTTCGTGGTGGGCCTAGAGCTCAAGCGCGAACTGGTCCTGGGCGAGCTGTCGTCGATCAAGGACGCCACGCTGCCGATCATCGCCGCGATCGGCGGCATGGTGGCCCCGGCGGCGATCACCTTGCTGTTGTCCTGGGGCGAAGAAGGGTTCACCACGGCATGGGCGGTGCCCATGGCCACCGACATCGCGTTCGCGCTCGGGGTGCTCGCGGTGACCGCGCAGCACCTGCCCAGCGGAGCCAGGATCTTCCTACTGTCCCTGGCCGTCGTGGACGACCTCGGCGGCATCATCGTCATCGCCGTGGTGTTCACCAGCGGCATCGACCTGGCCGCGGCCGCGGTCGCCGCCGCAGGGCTCGCGCTCTACTGGTGGCTGCAACACCGCCGCGTCCGCTCGTCGTTGCTGTACGTGCCGCTGGCCGTGGTCATCTGGGTGGCGGTGCATTTCACGGGTGTGCACGCCACCATGGCCGGGGTCGCCATGGGCCTGCTGACCCGCGTCCGGCCGGATCCCGGTGAGGACGAGGCGCCCGCACTCCGGCTGGAACACCGACTGCAGCCGTATTCGGCCATGGTCGCGGTGCCGCTGTTCGCCCTGTTCGCCGCGGGCGTGCCGGTCGACGGGGAAGCGCTGTCCACCATGGCGACCACGCCCGTTCCGCTGGCCATCGCGGTCGGGCTGGTGGCGGGCAAACTGATCGGCATCCTGGGCGCCAGCGGCCTCGCCGTCGCGACGGGACTGGCGCGGCTGCCTGCCCGCACCGGGTGGCTGGACATCGCCGCGCTCGCGGTGCTCGGCGGAGTCGGGTTCACCGTGAGCCTGCTGATCGCCGACCTCGGGCTGCCAGACAGCCTGCACGAACCGGCGAAGGCCGCGGTGCTGATCGGCTCGCTGGTGGCCTCGCTGCTGGCCGCGCTGATGCTGGGCATCCGCTCGCGGGCGCACCGCAGGAGCCGCGCCGTGGGAGAGGCCTGAGCAGGGCCAGCCGAGCAGGCACGCGTGGGCCCGCCTGCGCCGACGCGCCAAGAGGGTCGTGCCTTGCGCCGGCGCCGCGCCATGGCACGATGTCAAGGGTGAGCAGGCGCGATGATCAATTGTCTCAGGCAGGCGGCACGGTCGGCTATCTTCCGCTGACCCCCGACGAGCCGGCCGCCGGCAACGGCGCGGGCGGCGACCGGTCGATCGGCGCGCTGGTCAAGGACGCCACCACGCACATGTCGACGCTGATCCGTGCCGAGGTCGAGCTGGCCAAGGCAGAGCTGGTCGGCGAGGTGAAGAAGGGCGTCAAGGGCAGCGTGCTGTTCATCATCGCGTTGACCGTGGCGCTGTACAGCTCGTTCTTTTTCTTCTTCTTCCTGGCCGAGCTGTTGGCCGAGTGGCTGCCCCGCTGGGCGGCGTTCGCCATCGTGTTCGGGCTGATGCTGGTGTTCGCCGCGCTCTGCGCGTTCCTCGGCTTCCAGCGGGTGCGCAAGATCAAAGCGCCGGAACGCACCATCGACAGCGTCAAGCAGACCGCCGCGGCGCTGCGCCCCAAGTCGTCCGAATCCGCCGGGTCGAGTGAGCTGACCACCGGCTAGCGTGAAAGCGGCACCCGACCCGTCGAGCGTGCGCACGCCGGGCCCGTGGACGCACCGCACGGTTTCCGCCAACGGCATCTCGCTGCACGTGGCGCAAGCGGACGGCCCCACCGACGGGCCGCTGGTCATCCTGCTGCACGGGTTCGCGGAGTGCTGGTGGGTCTGGCACCGGCAGATGCCCGCGCTGGCCGCGGCGGGCTACCGGGTGGTGTCCGCCGACCTGCGCGGCTACGGCGACTCGGACAAGCCGCCGCGCGGTTACGACGCCTGGACGCTGGCCGGTGACATCACCGGGCTGGTGCGGGCGCTCGGCGCCAGCCGGGCCCACTTGATCGGGCACGGGTGGGGCGGCGCGCTGGCATGGACCGCCGCCGTGCTGCACCCCCGCGTGGTGCATTCCGTCGGCGTGCTCGGCGGGTGGCATCCGCTCGCGCTGCGCCCCGAGCTCCGCCGCTGCCTGTACGACCGGGAGCAGCGCAGGGCGATGGGGCACTTCTACCGCTTCCAGGTGCCGATCAAGCCGGAACGCGATCTGGTCGCCGACGACGCCGCCGCCGTCGAGCAGTGCCTGCGCAGGTGGTCCGGCCCGGCGTGGCAGGACACCCCGGAGTTCACCGAGGCCGCGCGCTATCTGCGCGCCGCCATGCAGATCCCCGGCGTCGCACACTGCGCGCTGGAGTTCTACCGGTGGGCGTTCCGCTCGCTGTTCCGTGGTGACGGCCGCCGCTTCGCCAACGCCATGCGGGACCCGAGCCCCGTGCCGGTGCTGCAGCTGCACGGCAGGGTCGACGGGTGCGTCCTGCCGAGGACGGCGCAAGCATCGACCGCGTGGGCAGGCCGAGGTTCCACCCTGCGCGAGCTTCCCGGAGTGGGGCACTATCCCCACTTGGAGGCCCCGGAGCTCACCACTGACCTGCTGCTGGAGTGGCTGAACCGTTGAGGCGCTAGGCCGTGCAGCGGCCGGTGCCGACGTCGTTGACCATCTCCGGAGCGCGGCGCGCCTCCGGCGCGACCTCCGCCGCGGTGAGCGTGAAACCGGTGTCGGGGTCCTGCACCGAAGCGCCGAACACCAGGCCGATCACTTCGCCGTCGGGATTGACCATCGGCCCACCGGAGTTGCCGCTGCGGATCGCACCGCGGACGGTGAAGACGTCCCGCCGGACGGTCTTGGTCTCGTAGATGTCCGGACCGCGCAGTTCGGTGCGCTGCCGGATACGCGCGGCCGTAGCGGTGTACGGGCCGTCCAGCGGGTACCCCAGCACGATGGCGCTGTCCCCGCTGGCAGCAGGGACCTCGGCGAACGGAATCGGCCGTGCCTGCAGGTCGGGCACGGCCAGGATGGCCACGTCGACATCCGGGTCGAAGTAGGTCACCCGAGCCGGAAGGACTCCCTGCTGCGACTCCACCCGCACGCTCGTCGTGCCTGCGACCACGTGCGCGTTCGTCATCACCCGCTGCGGCGCGACGACGAATCCACTGCCCTCCAGCGTCCGCGAGCACGAGGGGGCGTCACCGCGGATCTTCAGCACCTTGTCCCGCAACCGCTGCACCACGGGCGAGTGCTGCAGCCGCTTGTCCGGCGGCTGCACCTCGGCGCTGGGCGGCTGCACGAACGGCGCAATGACCGACGGCAGCCCCGACACGTCGAGCAGCTTGCGCAGGTCGTTCGGCAATGCCCTGGCCTGCTCGGGCATCACGTCGTTGACCTCGCTGAGCACGACGGACCCGTTGATCGCCCTGGCCAGCCCGGGCAGCCCGCTGACCGACGTCAGCGGCAGCGCGATGAGCCAGGCCACCACGAACACCACGACGCCCTGCACGATCGCGCCCAGGCTGTTGTCCAGCCAGGCCAGCTTGGGCAGGTCGACCCGTTCCTTGATGGTCCGGCCGATCCAGACGCCGAACGTCTCCCCGAGCGCCACCAGGAACACCACGGTGGCCACCGCGAAGGCGACCTTGGCCGCCGGGTGCTCGAACATGTCCACGATCAGCGGCGCGACCTTGATGCCGACGACCGCACCGGTGAGCACACCGAGGAAGGCGGGGAGCGCGATGATCACCCCCTGCTTGGCCCCGGACGCCGCGGCGATGACGGCGACCACGACCACCAGCACGTCGACCCAGTTCACCCGTCGCCTTCCCGTTCGGTGCCCGTCACCAGGCGTTCGCCGTGCTCACGCAGGGCATCGTCGAGCGTGCGAACGTCCTTGGTGTTCCACTTCCGTTCCCAACCGGCCAGCGACAGCAGCGTGCTCAGCAGGCCGGCGGTGAACCCCCATACCAGCATGCCGTTCACCGAGAACGCCGGACCGCGCCACCCGGTGTCCGGCCGGTGGACCACGAACCGGTTCGCCGGATCGGCCAGATCGGCGATCGGCACCCTGGCCACCGCCGCGGTCTCCGCCGGGTCCACCGGCCACACCCGGCTGGGCCGCTGCCAGTAGGCCAGCACCGGGGTGACCGAGAACCCGGACACCGGGATCCACAGCTCGGGCATCACCGCGATCGGCAGCACGCCGCTGGGGTCCAACCCGGTCTCCTCCTGGGCCTCGCGCAGCGCCGTGCCGACCGGGCCGTCGTCGCCGTCCTCGGCGCCCCCGCCGGGGAAGGCGACCTGACCGCTGTGCCGGTCGTTCGGGTGGTGCGCGCGGCGTTGCAGCAAGACGTCGTGTCCGCGGCCCTCCTCCCCGTCACCGAACAGCACGAGCACGGCTGCGGCCTTGGTCCGCTCGTCGGGCGGCGGCGCGAAACGGGTGAAGTGCTCCGCCCTCGCCCGCCCGGCGAACTCGACCAGCCTGCGCAGCCACGGCGGCACATCGTCCACGTCGACCAGGGCGCCCTGGTTCATTCCGCCCCCTTCCGGTGGCGCGTGACGGCGGATCGTACCTGGTCAACGGTCGCGAACACGCGTGGGTTGCTGACCAGGCGCACCGTGCCGTCCCGGTCGACCACATACGACGCGGGCAGCACGTTGGGCGCCGACAACGCGCGACGCAGTGGACCATAGCGCTCGTCGCCGTCGTGCACGGTCGGCAGCCGGACCCCCAGATCCGCCAGCATGCGCAAACCGTCCGCAGGCGGGCTGTCGACCTGAACAGTGAGGACCTGCACCGCGCCCGGGCTCGACGCGTACTCCTGCAGCACGGGCAACTCGTCGCGGCACGGCGGGCACCAGGTGGCCCAGACGTTGATCAGCGTGACTTTCCCCGCGAGCATCTGCCCGACGTCGACCTTGCGTCCGTCGGCCAGGCACGTCGCCGTCACGCCGGCCAGCTTCTTCACCGGTTCACCGGACCCGCTCGGGCACGGCGGCAGGCCGGCTTGCTCGCGCGCGTCAGCCAGCTCGGCGCCGTCCGCGGGCGCCTGCCCGCCTCCTGCGTCGTCGCGCACTTGTGGAAGCACCACGACGAGCGCCGCGAGCAGCAGCCCGCCCACGGCCAGCGCCACCCACGCCGCTCTGGTCACCGCTCTGCGTCCGCGCCGCCGTCCGCGGCCTTGCCCGTTCCCCGGCCGGCCATCTTGTCCTGCACCAACGTCAGCAGATGCTCCCGCTCCGGGCCTTTGACCAGCTTCGCGGCCGTTTCGAAGTCGGTCGGCCCGGCGCCGAAAGCGGGACAGTCCTTCGCCAGCAGGCACGCACCGCAGGCGGGCTTGCGGGCATGGCACACCCGTCGGCCGTGGAAGATCACCCGGTGCGACAGCAAGGTCCATTCCTTGCGCGGGATGAGCTCGCCGACGGCGAACTCCACCTTCACCGGGTCCTGCTCCGCGGTCCACTTCCACCGGTGCACCAACCGGTTGAAGTGCGTGTCGACGGTGATCCCCGGAACGCCGAAGGCCTCGCCGAGCACCACGTTCGCGGTCTTGCGCCCGACGCCGGGCAGCTTGACCAGGTCCTCCAGCTTGCCGGGCAGTTCGCCGCCGTGCCGCTCCACCAGCGCCGCCCCGAGACCGATCAGCGCGTTCGCCTTGTTCCGGAAGAAGCCGGTCGGCTTGATCAGCTCTTCCAACTCGGCGCGGTCGGCCGCGGCGTAGTCAGCCGCGGTCGGATAGCGCCGAAACAGCTCAGGGGTGACCTGGTTCACGCGCTCGTCGGTGCACTGCGCCGACAGGATGACCGCGACGAGCAGATCGAGCGGAGTGCGGTAATTCAGCTCACAATGCGCACCGGGAAAAGCCTCGGCCAGGCAACGGTTCATCCGGCGTGCGCGTCTGGTGAGTGCCAGCCTGCTCTCGGCGTCGAACGAGCGCTTCCGCCTCGGAAGACTCGATCGGGCGCCGGGGTGCGTGTTAGCTACGGAGGGCACCTGGATAGCCTACGGATGGGGATCCCGTCGCACACGCAGGCGGGGCCCATCGGCGCACCGGCGACGCTACCCGCGCCTGCCGGAGCTCCACCCGCTGCGGGGCGCGGGAACAATCGACGCAGGCGAGACACAACACGCCGACACCGACCGGGTGACCGCCGGGTCCGCGGCACATGAGCGAGGATTGTCCGATATGACTGTCTGGTTCGTCATCGCCGTACCGCTGGTGGTGCTGTTCTTCGCCCTCTTCATGGAGCGGGTCGAGGAGAAGCTCGCCAACGTCACCGTGCGGGAGACCGAGGTCGAGGAGTTCCTCGAGTCGGCGCAGCCACACGAGGTCAAGGCCCTCTACAAGCAGGGCATCGGCCGGGCGTTGGAACTGTTCCGGCTACGCCGCCGCGGCCGCGCGGCACGGCTGCGCGCGGACCGGGCAGCGGGCACGCACAACGGCAGGCGGACCCCACTGCGCGCCCGCCCGCCGGAGCGCGCACGCAGCTGAGCAAGCGCACGTGGGTTGGCGCGCCCTCGTCACCCGCAGATAGGATCAGCACCGACGTGATCAGCGGCGCCGCCCGTGAGCTGGGCAGATGTCGCATGCGACAGGAGGCATGAGGTGGACGAGGTTCTTGCCAGGGCGGGCATCTTCCAAGGCGTCGAGCCAGCTGCCGCCGAGGCTCTGGCCCAGACGTTGGAGAGCGTGGAATTCCCGCGCGGCCACGTCATCTTCCAAGAGGGTGAACCCGGCGACAAGCTCTACATCATCCTGTCCGGGAAAGTGAAGATCGGCCGCAAGTCCGCGGACGGCAGGGAGAACCTGCTCGGCATCTTCGGGCCCGCGGACATGTTCGGCGAGCTGTCCGTGTTCGACCCGGGCCCGCGCACCTCGACGGCGACCACGGTGACCGAGGTCCGTGCCATGACCATGGACCGGCCCGCGCTGCGGCAGTGGATCGCCACCCGCCCGGAGATCTCCGAACAGCTGCTCCGGGTGATCGCGCGCAGGCTGCGCCGCACCAACAACATGGTCGCCGACCTGATCTTCACCGACGTGCCTGGCCGGGTGGCCAAGGCCCTGCTGCAGTTCGCGCAGCGGTTCGGCACGCAGGAGGCCGGCCTGCTGCGGGTCACCCACGATCTCACCCAGGAGGAGATCGCCCAGTACGTCGGCGCCTCCCGCGAGACGGTGAACAAGGCGCTGGCCGACTTCGCGCAGCGCGGCTGGCTGCGTCTGGAGGGCAAGAGCGTGCTGATCCTCGACCCGGAACGGCTCGCTCGCCGCGCCCGCTGACGCGACGCACTTCATGTCATCGGCTGTGCGGCGAGGCCGCACAGCCCGTTCGCTTTTTCGCCTTCTGGATCGCAGCTTCGCGCCACCGGCGGCCCCACGACACCGATCGTGACCTGGACAGAGATGAAGGGCCGGGCGCCACCCCCGACGTGGCGCACCGGCCCTTCACCTTTGCGCGGCCCATCCCCCGACGTTCCGCGCTCCCCGCCCTCCGGTCATAGGCCCCGACCCGTGTTGCCGGAGGGAGTCTTTGCCGTTGATATACCCACAATCCCCGACGACTACCCCTTTATTCAAGGGCCTTCACCCTCAAGGACGTTGTTGCGACCGAGATGTTGCACGATACTGGCCCATTTCCGCGGACCGTTACCGAACCGAGATGTTGCCGCCTGACCGGCATTCGCGCCAGGCGGGCGCCGGGTCACGACCCGCGGCTGACCGGCAGCGATGCCGCTGCACGCCGACCAGGGAACCGCAGGTCGCGGCCGCTCCCGAGGAACCGGATTATCCGCGGTTCACAATTCGGCGAGCGGGCGTGCCGACGGTTGCCGAATGCACCGGAGACCGGGAACGCGAACGTCGGGACGAACCAAAGCATCCAAGACAGATGTACGGATTGTGAGGAGAATTCACCCGAATGCCGATCCCGGGCGGCCTCGGTCCTCGGCTGGCGGCACCGACTGGCGGCACCACCCATGGCAGGCGCGGCCATGTCCCTCCGCAGGCGCAGCCACAGCCTTGCCCGCGGTGTTTGGCCCAGTCCTCGTCGACCTCGATCGCTTCCTCCGGCGCAGGTTCCGGCACCCGCCACAACCGCGTCTGGGCCCCGGCCTTTTCCGCACCGTAGGCAGCGGCCTTGGCCATCTCGTGCGTGGTCCCGGTGGTGCTGTAGTAGATGACCGCCACGTAGAAGCCCCAGGCGCGACATGGTCGCCGGCGAGTGTCAGGCCGGAAGCGACTTCGCCAACGGCCGCCTGCTCCGGCCCCGGCCGGAAGACGGCCACGGTCGCCTACCCCGCGTTCCTCCCCTGATCGCCGCTCTCGGTAGGCGGCCGAACGCCCTCGGTCACGACCGGGCGGCTCCCCCGTTTCCGCAGGTAGCACGGGTTCTCCACGGTGACGGAGGTAACCGGTAAATGACTGGTACTGCCGTACCACAATTGCGCATACTGGGCGACGTGACCGGTAAAACCTCCCTCGCGTCGTACCGCGCCGCACTGACCTCTCCCGGCATGCTGCGGCCGGTCCTGTCGTCGCTGCTGGCACGCCTTCCGGTCGCCATGGTCGGCTTCTCGGTGCTGCTGTACGTGCAGCGGGTGACCGGATCGTTCGCGACCGCGGGGTTGGTCGGTGCCGGTTCCCTGATCGGCGTCGCCATCGGGTCCGTGGCGCAAGGCCGGATCATCGACCGGTACGGCCCGACCTGGCCGTTGCTGGTCGCGACCGCGCTGTTCGCCGCGGCCATCACCGGGCTGGTGCTGTCGGTGGAAAGCGGCGCGCCGACCGTGGCCATGACGGCGATCGCCGTGCTCGCCGGGTTGAGCCAGCCGCAGGTCGCCTCGTCCTCCCGGTCCCTGTGGACCAGGGTGCTGCCGTCCGGCCCCAGCCGGGAGGCGGCCTACGCCTACGAGGCGATCAGCATGGAGGTCTTCTTCATCATCGGGCCCGGCTTCGCGGGCGTGATGGTGGCGCTGCCGTGGCCGGGGCTGGGCGTGGTCGTCAGCGCGGTGATGATGGTGCTCGGCTCGGTGGTGTTCGCTCTCAGCCCGGTGGTGCGGGCGTGGGGCCCGGCCGAGCACAAAGCACGGCGACGGATGCTCGGTGCACTCGTCAGTCCGGGTATGCGCACCCTGGTGATCGCGGCGGTCGGGTTCGGCGTCGTCGTCGGTTTCGTGGAAGTCGCCGTCCCGGCGGCCGCGACCGCGGTCGGCCAGCGCACGCTGGGTGGCCTGCTGCTGTCGCTGTGGTCACTCAGCTCGGTGCTGTTCGGCGTGCTGTACAGCATTCATCCGTTCCCCCGCTCGGTGCCGCTGAGGCTCCCCGTGCTGCTCGGCGCCTTCTCGCTCTGCGTCGGTGCCCTGGCGCTGCCCACTTCGCTGGCGCCGGAGTCCATGCTGGCGCTAGGACTGTCGATGATCCTGGCGGGCATGCTGATCACCCCGCAGTCCACCACCCACTCGTCGGTGATCGAGCAGGTGGCGCCGCGCGGCACGGTGACGGAAGCGTTCGGCTGGGTGGTCACCGCGGTCACCCTGGGCCTGTCGGCCGGCCACTCGCTGAGCGGTCAGGTGGTGGAGGCGTTCGGCCCGCCGTGGTCGTTCGTCTGCGCGCTCGTCGTCGGCCTGGTGCTGGCCACCGTGGTCTTCCTGCGGCGCAGGACGATGTCACCCACGGCGGAGGTAGTCGAGCTGCGCACGGACGCTGGCCTCGGCGGGCCCCCAGAGCGCGGGGTCGACGTCGGCGTAGACCAACTCGACGATCTGTCGCGGAGTGGCCTGCGGGCCTAGCTCGGCCAGTGCCGCTCGCACCTGGTTCAACCGCTGCTCCCGGTGCTCGCGGTACTCCTGGACCGTCGCCGGCAGATCCACGAGTTCCGGCCCGTGCCCGGGCAGGCCGAGCGACCTCGCGGGAAGGCCGGCCAGCTTGGCCAGCGTGTCCAGGTAGGCGCCGAGGTCGGACAGCACCGTGGTGCCGCTGCCGAGGATGGTGTCGCCGGTCAGCACGTGCGGCTGATCGGCGTCCACCACGAAACACACCGAGTCCGCGGTGTGCCCGGGGGTGTGCATCACCGTCAGCTCGAGCCCGCCTGCGCTGAACCGCTCACCGTCCCGCAGCGGCTCGGCTCCGGAGCACAGCGAGGGCTCGAACGCCCGCACCGGCGCCCCGGCCTGCTCGGCGAACCAGGCGGCGCCGTCGGCGTGGTCGCCGTGATGGTGCGTCAGCAGCACCAACTCCACGTCCCCGGCCACGCCGAGCAGCGCCTGCAGGTGTTCCCGGTCGTCGTGACCGGGGTCGACCACGACGCCGCCACCGTGCCCCTCGGCGCGCAGCACCCAGCTGTTGGTGCCCTCCAGGGTCATCGAGGACGGGTTGTTCTCCAGCACCACGCCCGCGATCGGGCTGACCTGCCTGAGCTGTTCGTACGCCGGGTGCTTCACCGTCGCTCCTCGCAACTCCGTCGGTGCCTGCGCGGCACCGTCACTCGAACTCCACCCGCATGCCCTGGTCGTCGGCCACCAGGTTCGGCTTGACCCGGTACACCTCACGCTCGGCAGCCAGCGCCTCGGCCACCGTGCGGTAGCCGTCCAGCTCGCGCAAGGTGTAGGCGGTGGGTGGCAACATCTGCCTGCGGCCCGCCTCCAGATCCGCCAGTGCCTGCGCCGGCCTGGCCCACGCGGTCGATTCGGCCTCGGAGGTCTCGCCGTCCGCGCGCTGCCCCGCGGGCATCTCGGCCAGGAAGAACCGGGTGTCGTACCGCTTGGGTTCTTGCGGCGGCGTCACCCAGCTCGACCACGGCCGCAGCAGATCGGCACGCAGCACCAGGCCCGCGTCGTCCAGGAACTCGGCCAACGACAGCTCCTTGCTGACCAGCCGCTGCCGCACGTCGTGGAACTCCTCGGCGTCGTCGACGACGGTGTCCGCCGAGCGGCCGGCCAGCAGCACACCGCATTCCTCGAACGTCTCCCGCACGGCGGCGCACACCAGGGCGCGCGCCAGCTCGGCGGAGCAGCCGAACGTTTCGGCCCAGTACTGCGGATCCGGACCGGCCCACGCCACCGCGGTGTCGGCGTCGCGCCGGTCGACCGCACCGCCGGGGAAGACCGTCATCCCGGCCGCGAAGGCCATCGCGGAGACCCGCTGCTGCAGGAACACCTCCAGATGGCCGTCCCGGTCCCGGACGAGCATCACGGTGGCCGCGTCCTTCGGCGTCACCGGCCGCTCGGGCGGAGCGAACTCGAAGCCTGCGGGCAGGCGCATCGACTCCACTCAGGACACCTCGACGATCAACTCCACCTCGACCGGCACGTTCAGCGGCAGTTCCGCCACGCCGACGGCCGATCGGGCGTGCTGTCCCGCCTCGCCGAACACCTCACCGAGCAGCTCGGACGCGCCGTTGATCACGCCGGGCTGACCGCCGAAACCCTCGGCCGAGGCGACGAAGCCGACCACCTTGACCACCCGCACGACCGAGTCCAGGCCGACCAGCGCGTCCACCGCGGCCAGCGCGTTCAACGCGCACGTGCGGGCCAGGTCCTTGGCCTGCTCCGGGCTGACGTCCGCGCCGACCTTGCCGGTGGCCAGCGGCTTGCCGTCCCGCAGCGGCACCTGGCCGGAGGTGTAGACCAGCGAGCCGGACCGCACCGCGGGGACGTACGCGCCCGCCGGGGTGGGCACCGGAGGCAGCGCGATGCCGAGTTCGTCGAGTTTGGCCTTCCAGCTCATTCCTTCTCCCGCTTCAAGTACGCAACGTGCTGCTCACCGGTCGGGTTGGGCAGGACCGTCACCAGCTCCCACCCGTCCTCGCCCCACTGGTCGAGGATCTGCTTGGTGGCGTGGATCAGCAGCGGGACCGTCGCGTACTCCCACTTCTTCGCGCTCAAGGCACACTCCTTTTCGTTCTTGTCACCGGGCAGCCTACGACCGTCGCATGCGCCGTGTCCCCCGGTCGGTGGAGCGACTCCCGGCACACCCCGCCGGGGCTGCGCCACCACGACGATCACCCCACTCGTAGCCTGTCCGCCATGGAAACATGGCGAATCATCGCAACTGCGCTGTTCGCAGCGGCCCAGTTGGCTCTGGTGCTGTTCGTCATGGCCCATGTCCGCGAGCGGACCGACTCGTTCGCCAAGGCAGCCATCGCGGGTGCCGTGGTGCTGGCCGCCTCGCTGATCGTCGGCGTGCTCATGGTCACGGTGCTGGCGCCCTGGCTGGCCTGGACATTCGTCGTCGTGGCAGGCGTCACGGTGACGGTCATGGTTCTGGCATCCTGACATCGGCTCACTTAGTCTCGTGCGGTGACCACCGGCTCCCCTGCTTCCGCCGGACCACGTCCGGCGAGCGTCTGGACACCCGAACTGCGGCGGGCCCGGCTGCATTTCGTGACCGGCAAGGGCGGCACCGGCAAGACCACGATCGCCGCGGCGCTGGGGATCGCACTGGCCGCGGGCGGTCGCAGGGTGCTGCTGGCCGAGGTGGAGGGCCGCCAGGGTATTGCGCAGTTGTTCGACACCGAACCCCTGCCCTACGGCGAGCGTCACCTGGTGTCCGCTCCCGGCGGCGGCGAGCTGCGTGCGCTGCACATCGACGCGGAAGCGGCACTACTGGAGTACTTCCAGCTGTTCTACAACCTCGGCTTCGCCGGCCGGACACTGCGCCGGATGGGCGCCATCGAGTTCGCCACCACGCTGGCCCCCGGCCTGCGTGACGTGCTGCTCACCGGAAAGATCAAGGAGTGCGCGACCCGCACGGACAGCACCGGGCGGCACGTGTACGACCACATCGTGGTCGACGCGCCCCCGACCGGACGGGTGGTGAAGTTCCTGGACGTGACCCGCGCACTGACCGACGTCACGCGCAGCGGCCCGATCAAGAGCCAGGCGGACGGCGTGGTCAAGCTGATGCACTCGGAGCAGACCGTGGTGCACGTGGTGACGCTGCTGGAGGAAATGCCGATCCGGGAAACGCTGGAGGCCATCGAGGAGCTGCAGCAGGCGGACCTGCGCCCCGGCGCGGTGCTGATCAACCGGGTGCGTCAGCCGCGACTGCCGGATCGCTCGGTGACCGCGGCCGCGGACGGCCGGGTGGACGCCTCCCGGGTGCGCGCCGGCCTGCGGGAAGCCGGGCTTGATCTCCCCGACGACGTGCTCGAGGGCCTGGTGGCCGAGACGGTGGAACACGCCATTCGGGTCGCCACCGAGCGTTCCGCCGCCGAGCAGCTGTCCGCGGCCGACCAGCCGATGCTGCAGCTGCCGGACCTGCCGGACGGCATCGACGTCGCCGCGCTGTACGAGCTGGCCGAGTTGCTGGTGGAGAAGGGGGTCCGGTGATGGCCACGCGCCGCGCGCTGGAGATCGACCGGCTCATCGACGACCCGAAGACGAAGGTGATCTGCTGCTGCGGCTCCGGCGGGGTCGGCAAGACCACCACCGCCGCCGCGCTGGCGCTGCGTGCCGCCGAGCGCGGCCGCACGACGGTGGTGCTGACCATCGACCCGGCGCGCCGGCTGGCCCAGTCGCTCGGGCTGGCCGAACTGGACAACGTGCCGCGGAAGGTCGAGGTCGAAGGATTCAATCCGGCGGGCGAGCTGTGGGCGATGATGCTCGACATGCGTCGCACGTTCGACGACATGATCATCGCCCACACCGACCCGCAGCGGGCCGAGGAGCTGCTGGCCAGCCCGTTCTACCAGACGATCTCCACGTCGTTCTCCGGAACGCAGGAGTACATGGCGATGGAGAAGCTCGGTCAGCTGGTGGCCGACGCGGAGTGGGACCTGATCGTCGTCGACACCCCGCCGTCCCGGTCGGCACTGGACTTCCTGGACGCTCCCAAGCGGCTGTCCAGCGCGCTGGACGGCAGGATGATCCGCTTGCTCACCGCGCCGGCCCGGGCGGGCGGATGGGGCATCCGCAAGGCGCTGACCGCGAGCCTGGCGCTGGGCATGAAGGCGGTGTCCACCGTGATCGGCGGCCAGCTGCTCACCGACGCGTCGGCGTTCATGCAGGCGTTCAACTCGACCGCGGGTGGTTTCAAGGAGCGCGCACAGAAGACCGCAGAGCTGCTCCGGTCGCCGGGCACGGCGTTCCTGGTGGTGGCCGCGCCCGAGCCGGACGCCCTACGGGAAGCCTCCTACTTCGTGGAACGGCTGTCGTCGGAGTCCATGCCGCTCACCGGGCTGGTGGCCAACCGCACCCACCCGGTGCTTGCCGACCTGCCCGCGCCCCGGGCACTGGCCGCGGCCGAGGCATTGGAGGCGAAGAACTCCGCACCACTGGCCGCGGCCGTGCTCCGGTTGCATGCCGACCGCGTGGCGTTGGACAAACGGGAACGGCGGCTGCTCCAGCGCTTCACCCGCGCCCATCCGGACGTGCCCATGGTGACCGTGCCCGCGCTGCCGCGCGACGTGCACGACATCTCCGGCTTGCGCATCATCGGCGAGCGGCTCGCCGGGAACGGCAAGGC
This sequence comes from Thermocrispum sp., assembly GCF_002919275.1. NCBI lineage: Bacteria > Bacillati > Actinomycetota > Actinomycetes > Pseudonocardiales > Pseudonocardiaceae > Thermocrispum > Thermocrispum sp. Next base: position 67,278 of record NZ_PKFA01000018.1, read on the forward strand.
CGCCTGACGGGCGCGAGTGACCACGCCGCCGCACGGCTGACGGGCGGCGGAGCGCTCAGCCCGCCCGGGTCAGCTGTTCCTCCTGGTGCTCCCGGCGTGCCGCGTCCAGCAGATCCGCCCACGACTCGACGTCGGGACGGCGCCGCAGCAGCGCACGCCGCTCCCGCTCGGTCATTCCCCCCCAGACGCCGAAGCTGATCCGGTTGTCCAGGGCCTCGGCAAGGCACTCCGTGCGCACCGGGCAACCCATGCAGATCAGCTTGGCCCGGTTCTGCTCGGCGCCTCGGACGAACAAGCCGTCCGGATCGGTGTCACGGCAAGCCGCGTGCACACGCCAATCCGGTTGCGTCATGCTCATTGTCCCCCAGCTCCCTCTCTGGTCACGGTTCTCACACTCCACCCACGGCACTCCCCTGTGCCAACGTGAGACCTTGACGGACTGTAGAGGGTATCGGTTCCCCTTGGCGAGCCGGGTTTGGTCAAATCGTGACCGGCAGGGGTGACCCGGCGGCGTGACGCGCCCCTTACACCGGTAGCACGTAGCATCGAAACGTGCGTAGGACGGACGGAATCCTCAAGCTCCTCGGACTGTGTCTGCTGGCCGGCGTGCTGGTGGCCGGCCTGCTGTTCCCGGTCGTCGGCGGGGCGGGCTTGCTGTCCAACCAGGCCAGCGCGACGGTGGAGAACACCTCGACCGAGCTGGCCAACGAGGCGCCGCCGCTGGTCACCACGATCACCGACCGGGACGGCAGGCCGATCGCCACGCTGTACAACCAGTACCGCATCCCGACCGGTCCGGACGAGATCTCCGACGCCATGAAGTGGGCGATCATCTCGGTCGAGGACCGCCGGTTCTACGAGCACAACGGCGTCGACTGGAAGGGCACCGTGCGGGCCGCCATCTCCAACACCTCGGGCGGCCAGACCCAGGGTGCCTCGACGCTGACCCAGCAGTACGTCAAGAACTACCTGATCAACGTCGTCTACTGGAACGACAACGACCCGAAGCACCGCATCGGCAGGCAGAAGGCGCAAGAGCAGTCCATCGCGCGCAAGCTCAAGGAAGCCAGGATCGCCATCAACCTCGAGTCGAAGATGACCAAGGAGGAGATCCTCACCGGGTACCTGAACGTGGTGGAGTTCTCCCGGCGCATCTTCGGTGTCGGCGCGGCGGCCAAGGCGTACTTCAACACCACCGCCAAGGAGCTGGACCCGGCGCAGGCGGCGCTGCTGGCCGGCATGGTGAACAACCCGGCGGCGCTGGACCCGTGGAACCACCCGGAGGCGGCCAAGAAGCGCCGCAACCTGGTGCTGGACATGATGGTGCGCAACCGCAAGCTGTCGAAGGAGGACGCCGAGCGGTACAAGAAGCAGGGGCTCGGCGTGGTGCCGGGCGGCCCGAAGAAGCCGCCCGCCAACTGCGTCGGCGCGGGTGCCACCGACGGGTTCTTCTGCCAGTACGTCGAGGACTACCTGGTCAACGAGCTCGGCATGGACCGGGACGAGCTCTACAGCGGCGGCTACACCATCCGCACCACGCTGGACCGCAAGGCGAACAAGGCGGCGGCGAAGGCCACCGAGGAGCAGGTGCCCAAGGAGAACGACGACGTCGCTCTGACGTTGTCCTTGGTCAAGCCGGGCAAGAAGCGGCACGAAGTGATCGCACTTGCCGCGAACCGGGACTACGGCGGCGACAAGGAGCGGAACGAGACGTTCCTGGCCCTGCCCGCCGGCGTCTACAACATGCAGGGTGCCGGGTCGTCGTACAAGATCTTCACCGCGGCGGCCGCGCTGGAGAAGGGCGTGGTCGGCATCCTCGACCGGGTGCCGGCGCCCGGCCATTACACGTCGAAGGTTTTCGGCGGCGGCAACCCGCGGTGCGGCCAGCGACCGGACGGCGTCGTGCCCTACTGCGTGCAGAACTACGCGGGCACCCCGGGCGGCAACCCGACGCTGCAGCAGGCGCTGGCGAACTCGCCCAACACCACGTTCGTCATCCTGGAAGAGCGCACCGGCATGAAGCCCATCGTCGACATGGCCTACCGGCTGGGCATGCGCAAGACGATGAGCAGCAACATGCAGGGCAAGAAGCCGGACCCGTCGTCGAACGACCCGCTGGTGTCCGAGGACCTGCGGAAGCACTTCGGCCCGTCGGAGAACTCGCCGGGCAAGGGGTCGTTCACCCTGGGCCCCGCCCCGCTGAGCGGCCTGGAGCTGGCCAACGTGGGGGCGACCATCATCAGCGACGGCCGCTGGTGCCCGCCGACGCCGATCCTCGAGGTGCGCGACCGCAACGGCAAGCCGGTCAAGCTCAAGGAGCCGAAGTGCGAGCAGGTCATCTCCAAGGACCTGGCGCACGCGCTGGCCGATGCGCTGAGCAAGGACCACGTGTCGGGCACCGCGGCGGGCGCGGCCAGGAAGGCGGGCTGGGACCGCCCGATGATCGGCAAGACCGGTACCGCGCAGAACCACACCGCGTCGACGTTCGTGGGTGCCACGCCGTTCTACGCCGGGGCGGCGATGATCTTCCAGCCGGACGGCAACGCGCAGCCGCTGTGCGTGGGCGGTTCGATGGGCGCCTACCGCTGCGGCTCCGGGAACATGTTCGGTGGCGTCATCCCGGCTCAGACGTGGTTCAACGCGATGAAGCCGATCCACGAGGGGTTGCCGAAGAAGAGCGTCCCCAAGGCGCCCGAGAAGTACCTGCACGCCAACTGACGGCCCGCTTCGCAGCGACGGAGCGACGATCACCGAGTCGGGTGGCTTTGGGCCCGTGGCCGTCCCGGCGTCGGCGTGATCCGACGTACTTCCCACACCGCCCGCAGAAGGTGTCCGACGTATGCTCGGTGCGTGGTGAACAGCAGGCTGCGAGCAGCAGTGGGAGCGGTGGCCGCGGTAGGCGCCGCCGGCCTGACCTACGCGACGGCCATCGAACGGCAGCTGTACACGTTGCGCACCGCGCACCTGCCGGTGCTGGCGCCGGGGTCCCAGCCGCTGCGCGTGCTGCACATCTCCGACCTGCACATGCTCCCTTGGCAGCATGCCAAGCAACGCTGGGTGGCCTCGCTGGCCGCGCTGGCTCCGGACCTGGTGGTCAACACCGGTGACAATCTCGCCCACCCGGCGGCGGTGCCCGCCGTGCTGCGGGCTTTCGGGCCGCTGCTCAACGTGCCGGGCATGTTCGTCTTCGGCAGCAACGACTACTTCGCGCCCAAGCCGAAGAACCCAGCCCGCTACCTGATGCCGCGCGGCCGGAAGAAGCTCGTGCACGGTCCCGAGTTGCCGTGGCAGGACCTGCGTGCGGCGTTCATCGAGCACGGCTGGCACGACCTGACGCACCAGCGCGTGCCGCTGCAGGTGGCCGGGCAGTCGTTGTTCGCCGCGGGTGTGGATGACCCGCACATGCAGTACGACCGCTACAGCACCATCGCCGGGCGCGCGGACGCGGCCGCGGTGGTCCGGATCGGCGTCACGCATTCGCCTGAGCCGCGGATTCTCGACGCCTTCGCCGCGGACGGCTACGACCTGGTGCTGGCCGGTCACACGCACGGCGGGCAGCTGCGGGTGCCTGGCATCGGCGCGCTGGTGACCAACTGTGATCTCGATCGCTCTCGCGCGCGGGGCGCCAGCCGCTGGGGCGCAGACATGTGGCTGCACGTTTCCGCTGGTCTGGGGACTTCGCCGTACGCGCCGGTGCGGTTCGCGTGCCCGCCGGAGGCCAGTTTGCTGACCTTGGTGCCGCGCGACTGGAAGCCGCAGCGCGCAAAGCGGGAGTCCCGGTTCAAAGCCTGGCGGAGGGGTCCGTTAAACTCTGTCTTGGCCCGTTAGCCAACCGGGGTGTGGCGCAGCTTGGTAGCGTGCCTCGTTCGGGTCGAGGAGGTCGTGGGTTCAAATCCCGCCACCCCGACGGGACCAGACGAAACGGTCCGCGAGAGATCGCGGGCCGTTTCGTCGTTTCCGGGCACTTTCCGGTGAGCGGGAGCCTGGTTCAGGCCGCCCGGCACCCGCTGGAAAGCACGTGCAACGATCAAGGCGTGCAGTACCCCACGCCACACATCCCGGATCGGCTGTTCGACGACGACGCGGCGGAGTCTCGGTGGCGGGCCCGGTTCACCGCGCCCCGGATGTCCGCGCCGGACTGGGCGCTGGACGCTCCGTCGGCCAACTTCTACGTCTCCAACGCCAGCGGCGTGTGGGAGGTGTACGCGTGGGACCGGGACAGCGGTGATCACCGGAAGGTGACCGAGCGGCCCAACGGCACCATGCACGCCGACATCGCTCCGGACGGCTCGGCCATCTGGTGGTTCGACGACACCGACGGCGACGAGTTCGGCCGGTGGATGCGCCAGCCGTTCACCGCGGGACCGGGATCGGCGGAGGTGGCCGTGGCCGATGTCCGCCCCGGATATCCCGCGGGCCTGGTGATCGGGCATCGGCTGGCCGCGGTCGGGGTGTCCACCGACGACGGCAGCGAGCTGTTCGTGCACTCCGGCGGCGCGACCCGCCGGGTGTACGCCAGCGAGCACGACGCGGGCGTCTCGGCGCTGTCCAGGGACGAGAAGCTGCTGGCGATCTCCCACTCCGAGCACGGGGACTCGCGTCATCCGGCGATCCGCGTGCTGGCGCTGGACGACGGCGATCGCGCCGTGGGCGAGCTGTGGGACGGAGAAGGGCGTGGCCTGGAGGCGCTGGAGTTCTCGCCGGTGCCGGGTGATCAGCGCCTGCTGGTGCAGCACGAGCGTCGTGGCCACGAGGAGCTGCTGATCTGGGACGTCGCCACCGGCGAGCAGACCGAGCTCGCCATCGACCTGCCGGGCGAGATCACCGGCACGTGGTACCCGGACGGCAAGGCACTGCTGGTGTTGCACCACTACCACGCGCGCAGCACGCTGCACACGCTGCGGCTCGACACCGGGGAGCTCACCGCGCTCGACACGCCGTCGGGGGTGATCGGCAGCGCCGGTGTGCGCCCGGACGGCAGCATCGAGTACTCGTGGTCGTCGGCGGCTCATCCGTCGGTGATCCGCCGCAGGCTGCCGGACGGAACGGACGAGGTGCTGCTGGCCCCGCCGGGACCGCGGGCGCCGGGGTCGGTTCCGGTGGCCGACGCGTTCGTGGAAGGCCCAGGGGGGACGATTCATGCCCTCGTGGCCCGTCCGGAGGGCGCGTCCGGGCCGCTGCCCACCGTCTTCTCCATCCACGGCGGGCCACACGCCGCCGACACGGACCGGTTCTCCGCCTACCGTGCGGTGTGGGTCGACGCCGGGTTCGCGGTCGTCGAGGTCAACTACCGCGGCTCCGACGGGTACGGCTCGCAGTGGCGTGACGCCATCGAGGGCCGCCCGGGCCTGACCGAGCTGGAGGACATCGCCGCGGTGCACGACTGGGCCGTGGCCAGCGGGCTGGCCGATCCGCAGCGCTGCGTGGTCACCGGCGCCTCCTGGGGTGGTTACCTCACCTTGCTGGCGCTCGGCGTGCAGCCGGAGCGCTGGGCGGTCGGCATCGCCGGGGTGCCGGTGGCCGACTACGTGACGGCCTACGCCGACGAGATGGAACCGCTGCGGGCATTCGACCGGTCGCTGTTCGGCGGTTCACCGGACGAGCTGCCGGATCTGTACCGGGAGTGCTCGCCGATCACCTACGTCGACGCGGTGCGGGCGCCGGTGCTGATCCTGGCCGGCGACAACGACCCGCGCTGCCCGATCCGGCAGATCGAGAACTACGTGGACCGGTTGGCCGAGCGCGGGGCGGACTTCGCGTTCTACCGCTACGACGCCGGGCACGGGTCGCTGGTGGTGGCCGAGGTGATCAAGCAGACCGCCGTCGAGGTGTCGTTCGCGCTGCGCAAGCTGGGACGGGCCTGACGGTCACCGTCCCGCTCCGGAACCGGCGCGCTGGTCACTTCACCGAGCCGACGGTTGCTCAGGCCGGCTGGAAAGTGGCCACCTGCCGCCCGATGAGCCGCAGCTTGTCGTAGACCGCGCTGTCGTTGCACGCGCCCGTCTCGTCGAACTTCGTCTCGCGCGAGTTGATGGCTCCGCCCAGCGGAGTCGGCCAGCCGCGCAGCGCGTGCACCGCGGTGCGCAGGTGGTTCAAGGTGCCCACGGCCGCCTGCCACCCGGCGGCGACGGCGATCAGCCCGACCGCCCGTCCGGCGAGATACGGCCGCTCGTCGTCACGCAGGTCTTCCAGGTAGTCGAGGGCGTTCTTGATCAGCCCGGACGGTCCGCCGTGATAGCCGGGCGAACCGACGATCAGCCCATCCGCTTCCCGGACCGCCTCCACCAGCCGGCGCGCTGACGCCGTGCGTTCCGCGATCGCGGCGTCGTAGAACGGCAGCTGCAACTGATCGCCGGCGATCAAGGTCGTGCGCGCGCCGGCTTCCTCGGCCCCGCGCAGCGCGACCCGTACCGCGTACTCACTCTGCGAGCCCGGCCGTAGCGACCCGCCGATCCCGACCACCTTCATACCCGCACCCTACGACTTCCAGTGCACTCGAGGTCCAGCCGACGTGTCGCGCGTCGCGCCAACCGGCCCAACGCTCGGTTGTCCGGTTATCACACACCGTTGCCATGCACGTCGTGCAAGACTCCCGGCATCCGTCGTCCAGCGAAGGAGGTCCACCATGACGAATCTGGCCGCCAAAATCCCCCTGCCGGTGCAAGCGGCAGCCATGCGCGGAGTGTTCCGGCTCCCGGCAATGCTCAAGCGCCTGATCGCGGGCAAGCCGGTGACACGGGACGGCCAGACCCTCGCCCTGGATGCGCAACTGCTGGTGAAGCTGACGGCCGCAAGCGGTATCAACCTGACCTCGAACAGCGTGGCGGAGTCCCGCGCCGGGATGGAGATCAACGTCGACCTGCTGCCGTCCCCTCCGCTCGACGTCACCTCCCGCGACCTGCGGATGTCCACGCCGGACGGCGAGCTTCCCGCCAGGCTCTACACGCCGCGCGACTATGCCGAGCCCGGCCCGCTGCTGGTCTACTTCCACGGCGGAGGCTGGGTACTCGGCAGCGTGCGGACGCATGACTACGCCGCGAGGTTCCTGGCCGAGCACTCCGGTGTCCGGGTGCTGTCGGTGGAGTACCGGCTGGCGCCCGAGCACCGCTTCCCCGCCGCTGTCGACGACGCGCTGGCGGCGTTCGACTACGCACACAAGCACGCCGACGAGCTCGGGGTGGATCAGCAGCGGATCGCCGTGGGCGGCGACAGCGCGGGCGGCAACCTGGCCGCGGTCACCGCGCTGCAATGCGCGCAGCGCGGTGGTCCGGCCCCCGTGTTCCAGCTGCTCGTCTATCCCGAGGTGGACTTCGTCACCAAGCGGCGGTCGCGGCAGCTGTTCGCGGAGGGCTTCTTCCTCACCGACGCGGACATGAACTGGTTCGAGGGGCACTATCTGAGCCCGGACGACGACCGCAGCGACCCGCGGATCTCCCCGCTGCTCGCCGGCGACCTGTCCGGCCTGCCACCGGCTTATCTGGTCACCGCCGGCTTCGACCCGCTGCGCGACAACGGCCACGCCTACGCCAAGGCGCTGGAGGAAGCGGGCGTCTCGGTGTCCTACCAGTGCCAGCGGGACATGATCCACGGGTTCATCAACTTCGCGCCGCTCGGCGGGCGGTTCCGGGAGGCCACCCTGGAAATCGCCGCGGCACTGCGGGCCGGGCTGGCCTACGCCCGCTGACGGGAGCGGGAAGCTCGCCCGGCGCCTGCCTTGGGTGAGCGGCGTTGCCGGGCCTTGTTGCCTGGCGCGACATCCGCCGGACATGACGGAACCCGGTGCCGACTCCCAGGCACCGGGTTCCTCTCCCCCCACCGAGGTGGTCGGTGACGGCCTCGCCCCGCAGGTCAGGGCAGCGGCGCCGGTGGCAGTCCCGGAGCTTCCGGTACCTCGGGCAGGTCCGGGGTCTCCGGCACCTCGGGCACGTCCGGCACGCCAGGCACGCCAGGCACCCCTGGCACGTCCGGCACGCCAGGCGTGCCACCGCCAAGCAGGTTGTCGACGAGCGCGGACAGCGTGGCCAACAGCGTCTGAATCAAGCCGTTCAGTGTGGCCAGCGGGTCGTCACCGCGTGCTTGGGTGAGCTTGGCTTGCAGTCGCGTGCCGAGATCCCGCGCCTTTTCCGCATCGGCGCGAACCGCTGCAGCACGCTCGTACTGCTCGGCCGTGAGGATGACCTGCATCGTTCGGTCGATCTGGCCGAGGACTCCGTCGACGGCTTCGACGTCGTCGTCCTCGACCGCCTGCGCCAGCTGATCGTGCAGGTACTGCACGTCGTCGGCGGTGGATGTGATGACGGATGCGTGCTCACGGTCGACCGGCACAGCGGTCGCCATGCCGATGCCGCCGGCTACCAGCGCCGCACTGGTGAACAGTGCGGTGACCACGCGGGACACGGTGGTTTTCATGTGTGCACTCCCTTGTCAGCCCCTCGCGACTTCCCGCCTCCACCCGTACTCCCCCGGCAGGTAACGCACTACCGGTTGTCATCCCACCGGCTGAGGGCAGGGCCGATGACACGCCTCCAGAGCGACACACCGAGATCACCGAATGTTGTGATCGACTGCACCATCGGTGTGACTTCTCTGCAACGCTCCGCAGCTAGAACCGGACGCCAGACCCGTTCGAGGCGGGCCCAGTCACCTGAATTGCGGTAGTTCGGGGGAACGACCGATCACGTTCCCCCCGCAGGGTTAGCGGCGGTGTGTACCGGGACGAATCACCGCTTGGCGGGGGCAGCACATCGGCCCGGCACCCCGCTCGTGCCGAGTGGTCCATCCAGGAGATCGCCAAAGCAGCCGGGACCACCAGCCGGACGCTGCTTGCTTCGACGAGCGTGGGGGCCCGCCCGCTGCGCCAGACGGACCAGCGGCACCAGCGTCGCGCCACGTCGATCTCCACGGCCGCCCTGTGCCCGCCTGTTCCGTGCCACGGGGCAAAGCCGGTGCGCCCGTCGCAAGCCCACCTCCCAAGCCCGCGTCCACCCGTACTCTCGCCACCCGTGACTCGGCAACCGTCAGTACGACCCGCTCCGCCTCGCTCACCGCTTCCACGTGACCTCCCCCGTCCCGTCATCAGGCGTAGACAGGCAACCGGTATCTCGAACCCGCTCCCCTCCCATGCATCACGTCCGCCCCACGCACTCGCCGCCCTTGGTCATCAGGCGCAGCCAGACAACCGACAGCACGAGCCCATCCCCCTTTCCCGCAAGCCACCAGACCCCGCAGCGGGCTCCGGACCGCGATGACGCGATTGGAGCAAGATGCGGCCCCGTTTCGTGGCGATCCGCGTTCCCGGGAAAGATCGTTCCGCCAGGAGCAGATCGCCAGCGCGCCCACGGCAAACTTCGGCAGACTGGACCGCGTGACTGCTCTTCCGACTTACGACGACGTCGTCGCCGCGGCCGGGCGTATTCGGCTTTACGTCCGCCGCACCCCGGTCTTCGCCACCGAGGTGGACGGGAAACCGGTGGTGTTCAAGCTCGAGCACCTGCAGCGCACCGGGTCGTTCAAACTGCGTGGCGCCACCAACGCGCTGGTGAGCAGGCCCCTGCCGGAGCGCGTGGTCACGGCCTCGGGCGGCAATCACGGGTTGGCCGTGGCCACCGCCGCGGCCTCGGTGGGTGTGCCGGTGACCGTGCACATGCCGGATTTCGTGCCGCCGCAGAAGGCGGAACGGATGGCCGCAGCCGGTGCGAAACTGGTTCGCCACGCCGAGATGGCCGACGTGCTCGCGGCCGCGCTGGAAGAGGGCAGCGAACCGGGCGTCCGTTATGTGCATCCCTACGACGACCCTGATGTCATCGCCGGCCAGGGCACGGTCACCGCGGAGATCGTCGCGGACGCACCGGATGTCGACACGATCGTCGTCGCGGTCGGCGGGGGCGGTCTCGCCTCGGGCGTCGTGCTCGCCGCCGAGGGGCGGCACGTCGTGGCTGCCGAGCCGGAGGGGTGCTGCTGCTTCAACGCCGCGCTCCAGGCGGGCGAGCCGGTCGACGCCCCGGTCGAGTCCATCGCCGCGTCCGGCCTGGGCGCGAACCGCATCGGCACCATCGCTTTCCAGCTGCTGACGGACGCCAAGGCGCAGTCGCTGCTGGTGTCCGAGGACCAGATCGTGGCCGCGCGTGACCGGCTGTGGGAGGAGTTCCGGCTCGCCGTGGAGCCAGCCGCCGCGGTCGCGTTCGCGGCCCTGCTGACCGGGGAGGTTCCGGGGGAACGGCCGTGCGTGATCCTCTGCGGCGCCAACACGGTGTGGACACCGGGCTGACGGCTGTCACGCACTGGCCCGGCCGGGGACAAGCACCACCCGGCCCGGTGGGCGTGGCCCTGCCGAGGAGGCGACGGCCCGAGGGGACATGCCCGGCCGGGGGCACATGCCGAGCAGAGAACGACCGCTCAGCCACAGAGCTGAACACCGCCGCAGGCAGACAGCCCAGCCCAATGGCAACACGCCCCCCGGCCGGACAGCACAAGCCGACCCGAAAGAACGACCGCTCAACCACAGAGCCGAACACCGTCACAGGCAGACAGCCCAGCCCAACGGCAACACGCACCCGGCCCAACAGACGACGGCCCGCCGGCCGGACGCTCGCGCCCGAGGACCACGGTCCGGGCTGGCAGTGCCGCGGCCTGGGCCCTCGGGGCCGGCATCACCGGGTCATCCGCCCATCGACGTCACGGCTTGCGCAGCACGCCGCCGTACTCGAACATCTCGGGGTTCTTCGCGCTCATGCCCTCGTAGATGCGCAGCTCCGGCGGGACCGGGTTCAGCGGCGGCTGATCGGGGTCCGGGCGCCAGTCGTCGATGTTCACCAGCCCCGGCTCGACCGGCTCGAGGCCGTCCAGCAGGGCGTCGACCTCCTCCGGCGAGCGGACCTGCACGTTCATGCCCGCCTTGCTGCCGATCTCCCTGATCATCTGCCGCTTGACCGGGTCGGTGACGACGAGGTGGGACAGCGTCAGATAGCTGCCGGACGGCGCGACCTCGTCGATGATGTACCGCAGCGCGTGCCTCGGGCCCTTGCCGACCTCGTCGTCGTCACCGAGGAAGTGCACCACCGACAAGAACAGCATGGCCACCGGCCGTGAGAAATCGATCAGGCGCTTGGTGTCCGGGTGCTCCAGGACCACCGACGGGTCCCGGAAGTCGGCCGTGATCACCGCGGTGCTGTCGTCCTCGGCGAGCAGCGCGCGGCCGTGGGCAAGCACGATCGGGTCGATGTCGACGTAGACGACCTTGACGTTCGGATTGAACTGCTGGGCGACCTGGTGCACGTTGTTGTTGGTCGGCAGCCCGCAGCCGAGGTCGATGAACTGGTCGATGCCCGCGTCCCGCACCAGGTAACGCACCACGCGGTAGAGGAACAGGCGGTTCTGCCGGGCGCTGTCCAGCACTTGCGGGAACCTCTTCAGGTTCTCGGTCATGAACTCGCGATCGACGGCGTAGTTCTCCTTGCCGCCGAGCAGCCAGTCGTACGCCCGCGCGGGCGTCGGCCGGTCCAGGGGAATCTCCACGTCGACCCGCTCGTCCGCTGTCATAGCGCAGCCATCCACCTTTCAACCCGGTGATTACCGACGGCGACTCTATCGCACCTGACCGTGGTGATTTCCAGTCCGAACGCAAAGATCGTCGCCAAATCAGCCGACCGCGCCCGCCATCACGCGCCGTGAGCGAGCTGAATCCGGATACCGGCACCTTTTCCGGCACAGTCCAGGCGCCCAAGTCGCGCTTCCGTCGCGACCCCGGCAGTCGCGTCACGGCATGGAGAACAAGCGGCCGCCGCTCTCGGCAACGCAGAAGCCCGGCACCGAAAGAACCAGAAAGGCCGGGTGATGGGCGCGGATCGCGCTACAGATCGTTGAACGGCGCGGCGTAGCAGAATTCGCCCCGCAAGTCGTCGGTGTATGCGGCCAGCGGCCGCGCCTGGAATGCTTCCCGCCAGCTCGGGTCGGGCGGGCGGACACCCAGCTCGGCAGCAGGCCGGAATCCGAAACGCCGGTAGAAGCGGGGATTGCCGAGCAAGACGACCAGCGGATACTCCAGGGCGTCCGCGGCCGCGAGCACGGCGTGCATCAGGGCGCTGCCCACCCCTTGCCGCTGCCAATCGGGCACCACTCCGATCGGGCCGAGCCCGAGAGCTGTTCGCCCCGCCACGGTCGCCTTGGTGGCGACGACGTGCCCCACCACGCCGTCGCCGCTGGACGGACACGCGACAAGCGAAAGAGCAGGCACCCAGGCGTCACTGGCCCGCAGCGCGTCGAGCAAACCCACTTCGACAGGCAGCTCCCCGGGGCGCGGAGCAGGAAAGGCCACCGAGTGCACGGCGCGGACCGCCGCGACGTCGGCAGGAGTTTCCCGGCGAACGATCACGCCGTCACTCTCCCGCCGGCGCGCCGTACGAGCAACCGAATATCGCGCGCTACTTGACCAGCAGCTCGGCGATCTGGACCGCGTTCAATGCCGCGCCTTTGCGCAGGTTGTCGGCGGCGACGAACAACACCAGCCCACGACCGCCGTCCACGCCGGCGTCCGCCCGGATCCGGCCCACGTAGCTGGGATCCTTACCTGCCGCCTCCAACGGGGTGGGGATGTCGGTGAGCTGCACTCCAGGCGCCTCCGCCAGCAGCTCGATGGCCCGCTCCGGCGACAGCGGCCGCTCGAACTCTGCGTTGATCGACAACGCGTGCCCGGTGAACACCGGCACGCGCACGCACGTGCCGGACACCCGCAGTTCCGGGATGCCGAGGATCTTGCGGCTTTCGTTGCGCAGCTTCTGTTCCTCGTCGGTCTCGCCGGACCCGTCGTCGACGATCGACCCCGCCATCGGCAGCGCGTTGAACGCGATCGTCTTGGCGTACTTGCGCGGCTCGGGGAACTCAAGCGCCGACCCGTCGTGCGTCAGCTCCTTGATCCGCGAACCCGCGGCGGCGACCTGCTCGGCCAGCTCGTCCACACCGGCCAGCCCGCTGCCGGAAACCGCCTGGTAGGTCGAGGCCACCAGGCGCACCAGCGACGCCTCCTCGTGCAGCGGCTTGAGCACCGGCATCGCGGCCATCGTGGTGCAGTTCGGGTTGGCGATGATGCCCTTCTTGGCATCGTGGACCGCCTCCGGGTTCACCTCGCTGACGATCAGCGGGACCTCCGGGTCCAGCCGCCACGCCGACGAGTTGTCGATCACCGTGGCGCCCGCTTCGGCGAACTTCGGCGCGTAGGCCTTCGAAGCGCCCTTGCCCGCCGAGAACAACACCACGTCCAGCCCGGACGGATCGGCCGTCGCGACGTCCTCGACCTCGATCTCCGCGCCCTTCCACGGCAGCTTGGAACCCGCCGACCGGGACGAGGCGAAGAACCGGATCTCGTCGACCGGGTAGCCGCGTTCGTCCAGCAGCGTGCGCATCACGCCACCGACCTGACCGGTGGCACCCACGACTCCCACGCGCATCAGCGACCACTCCCCGCGTAGACGATGGCCGGCTCGTCGCCGCCGAGGTCGAACGCATCGTGCACGGCGCGCACGGCGGCCTCGACGTCGGTGTCCCTGATCAGCACCGAGATGCGGATCTCCGAGGTGTTGATCATTTCGATGTTGACGCCCGCATTGGCGATCGCTTCGCAGAACGTCGCGGTGACGCCCGGGTGCGAACGCATGCCCGCGCCCACCAGCGACACCTTGCCGATGTGGTCGTCGTACAGCACGCCGCTGAAGCCGACGTCCTCCTTGATGCGCTCCAGCGCGGCGACCGCCGCCGGGCCGCGGTCCTTGGACAGGGTGAAGGTGATGTCGGTGACACCGGAAGCGGTGCGTGAGGCGTTCTGCAGCACCATGTCGATGTCGATGTTGGCGTCGGCGACGGCGCGGAAGATCCGGGCGGCAGCGCCCTTGTAGTCCGGCACGTCCGTGACGGTGATCTTGGCTTCGGACTTGTCGTGCGAAACGCCGGTGATCAGCGCCTGTTCCACGGGAATCTCCTCGATCGATCCGGCCACCAGCGTGCCCGGCTTGATGCTGTACGACGAACGGACGCGAAGCGGCACGCCGTACCGGCGCGCGTACTCCACCGACCGCAGATGCAGGATCTTCGACCCGGTCGCGGCCAGCTCGAGCATTTCCTCGTACGGAACCTTGTCCAGCTTGCGCGCGTTGGGCACGATCCGCGGGTCGGCGGAGTACACGCCGTCCACGTCGGAGTAGATCTCGCACTCGTCGGCCTTCAGCGCGGCGGCCAGCGCCACCGCCGTCATGTCCGAACCGCCGCGGCCCAGCGTGGTGATGTCCTTGGTGTCCTTGGCGACGCCCTGGAAGCCGGCGACGATGGCGATGTAGCCCTGCTCGAGCGCCTCGGTGACCCGCTTCGGCGACACCTCGAGGATGCGCGCGTTGCCGTGCGCCGCGGTGGTGGCGATGCCCGCCTGCGAGCCGGTGAACGACCACGCCTGGGCGCCGAGCTTGCTGATCGCCATCGCAACCAGCGCGTTGGAGATGCGCTCACCCGCGGTGAGCAGCATGTCCATTTCCCGCTCCGGCGGGTTCGGATTCACCTGCGCGGCCAGATCGAGCAGTTCGTCGGTGGTGTCGCCCATCGCGGAACACACCACCACGACGTCGTTGCCTGCCCGCTTGGTTTCGACGATCCGCTCGGCGACTTTGGTGATGCGTTCGGCGTTCTCCAGCGACGACCCACCGTACTTCTGGACCACCAGCGCCACGGGGCACGAACCTCCTCGCGGCGGCGCCCGTCCCACTTGCCAGGCGAACGCCCCCGTCCCTGTTTTCGCTCAGCCTACCGGCCACGAAGCGACTGACAACGACTGCTTGTGGCAGTAACCACTACTGTTGATGACGACCAGAGCAGGAGGACACGCAGCGTGACCGACGCGGCGACGCGTACCAGCGATTCGGCCGACACCGGGGTGTGGCACGCGCAGCGAACCGACGGGACCACCGGCCGCACGCTGCTGTGGTGGACCGCTCCGGCACTGGTCTACCTGGGAGTTCGACAGCTCGGCGTGCTCGTGCTGTCACTGATGGCGAGCAGGCACGAGGCCACCACGACGCAAGCGCTGACCTCCTGGGACGGGCAGTGGTTCCTCGGCATTGCCGCGGGCGGCTACCAGAACGCACCGGAACAACTGGTCGACGCGAACGGACAGCGCAGTGACGCCACTCCGCTGGCGTTCTTTCCGGGATATCCGAAACTCGTCGGTGCCCTGGCGGACGGATTCGGCCTGCCGTATCACTCCGTGGGCTTCGCCGTCACCCTGATCAGTGGCGTCGTCGCCGCATACGGCATTTACCGGATCGGCACGCTGGTCAAAGGCGGCTCCCGCCGCGTCGGCCTCATCCTGGTGGCGTTGTTCGCCGCCTCGCCGATGGGCGTGGTGCTGTCGATGACCTACTCCGAGGCGCTGTTCTGCGCCTGCGCGAGCTGGGTCCTGGTGTTCCTGCTGCGACGACAGTGGCTGGCCGCCGGGGCGCTGTGCGGGCTGGCCGGGCTGGTGCGGATCACCGCCGCGGCGCTGGTCCTGGCCGTCGTCGTCAGCGTGGTGATCTTCCTGGTGCGTGAGCGCGATGCGCGGACCGGCGAGCGGCTGGCGGCCATCGGCGCGGCGGTTCTCGCTCCGCTCGGGCTGATCGGGTTCCTGTGGTGGGCCGGCGCCCGCATCACCCCGGGGGCGGACATCGTCACGCAGATCCTGTCGTGGAACGAATTGCAGGCGGAAGGCTGGGGCTCGGCGTTCGACGGCGGAATCTCCACGGCCAAATACGCCCTGCACGCGCTGGCGACCGCCGGATCGGCTTACGACATCGGCACGGTTTTCGTACTTTTGACCGCTGCCGTGCTCGCCGTGGTGTGCTGTACACAACGATTGCCGTGGTCGATGTTGATCTACGGCCTCGCCGTCTTCAGTATGGTCGCCGGGTCCGCTGGCTTGATGAACTCCAAGGCGCGGTTGCTCGTTCCGGCGTTCACGCTGCTGATCCCGGTCGCGGTGGCGTTGGCGCGGAGACGCCCGGCGACCGCAGTGCTCGTGGTCGCCGCGGCCGCGCTCGCCAGCGGGTGGTTCGGAGCACATGCGTTGTTGGTGTGGGAGTACGCGATATGACCGACAAGCCAGCCGAGAGCAGCGTGGAACTGCACGAGCTGATCGCCCGCCGGTGGAGCCCGCGTGCGCTCGACCCCGACGAGAAGATCGACGAACGGCAACTGCGGGCGCTGCTGGAGGCCGCCCGCTGGGCGCCCTCGTACGGCAACACCCAGCCGGCGCGGTTCCTGGTCGGCGCCCGGGGCTCGGAGACGTTCGACCGGATTCTGGGCACGCTGACCGAGGCGAACCAGGCGTGGGCGCATCGTGCCTGCGCGCTGCTGATCGGCCTCGCCGTCACCCGCAACGAGAAGGGTGAGATCCCCTACGCCACCTACGGTGTGGCGCTGGCTGCCGAGAATCTGGTGCTGCAAGCGGTCGCCGAAGGCTTCGCCGGACACCAGATGGCCGGGTTCGACGCGGACGCGGTCCGCAAGGAGTTCGCGCTGCCCGAGGATGTCGAGCCGGTCGTCGCCATCGCCGTCGGCAAGCCGACGGACCCGGAGATCCTCGGTCACGAATCGCTGATCGAGCGGGAGCGGGCACCGCGGAAGCGGCTGCCGCTGAGCGAGATCGCGTTGCGCGACTGGAACAAGCCCGCCTTCTGAGCAGCACGGCTGTCGCCGGACCACGCACCTGCTTCGCGCCGTCAGGCGAACACGTGACCGTTCTGGCTTCCCGATGCCGTGACCGTTCCGGCTGCCCGGGGCCGTGACCGTTCTGGCTTCCCGGGCCGCGACCGTTCCGACTGACCGGGGCAGGCACCGCCCGGCAGCAGGTCAGCCGCGCACGCCGCCGACTCGCCGGATGATCTTCGAGCCCACGTTGGAGATGATCAGCCACAGAACGGCGGCGATGCCGTAGTTGATCAGCGTGCGCAACTTCGCGTCGTCCGGGGTGAACAAGTCACCAACGCCGAGCGTGAGCCGATCCGCCCAGCCGTCGACGAACTGCACGACGCCGTTCGCCGGGTTGGCCTCGGCCACCACGAACACCACGTGCAGCACGAGGATCAGCGCGAAGATCAGGCATACCCAGCGCACGACACCCGCCAGCAAGCCGACGAAGCGATCCTTGATCTCGCCCCAGTCGACGTCGCGCTTGGCGGTGGTCTGCTCCGCCGCTGGCTTGTCGGTGTGCTCGCCCATGGCCGGAAGTTTGGCACGTTCGTCCGACCAACGCCACGGGGCGCGACGCCGGATTTATCGCATTGATTGATCTCCGTGCGCATGTGAGATGTCCGGGTGGGTGTTTGCGCACCGCCGCGGCCGCGCTATCGTGACTGACGTGGCGCGTGCCCTCCTGCTTCGCTGCCGCGACGGGGCCTGATCCAGACCGGCTCCTCGTCGCGGAGTTTCGCCATGCGCCGGTCGTCGGCCATCCCAGCAAGCAGGAGATTCCCCCACCATGAGCAATTCCCCGCGTTCTGACGCGTATCCGACCATTCGCACCCCGTCCCGTCCCGTTCCCGCCGACCAGCCGCACTGGAACCCGCAGCGCGGCAGCTGGATGCCGTACCACCGGTACAAGCCGTGGTACCGGCTGGTGGAGGACATTCAGCTGCCCGACCGCACCTGGCCGGACAAGCGCATCACCCGTGCGCCGCTGTGGTGCGCGGTCGACCTGCGCGACGGCAACCAGGCCCTGATCGACCCCATGTCGCCGGCGCGCAAGCGCAAGTTCTTCGAGCTGCTGGTGCGCATGGGCTACAAGGAGATCGAGGTCGGCTTCCCGGCGGCCAGCCAGACCGACTTCGACTTCGTCCGGCTGATCATCGAGGAGGACCTGGTACCGGACGACGTACGCATCCAGGTGCTGACCCAGTGCCGCCCGGAGCTGATCGACCGCACCTTCCAGGCGCTGGAGGGCGCCAAGAAGGCGATCGTGCACATCTACAACTCGACGTCGATCCTGCAGCGCCGGGTGGTGTTCCGGGAGGAACAGCCCGGCATCACCAAGATCGCCACGCAGGCCGCGGAGTACGTGCTGGAGCTGGCGGACAAGTACCCGGACACCGACTGGCGGTTCCAGTACTCGCCGGAGTCCTACACCGGAACGGAGCTGTCGTACGCCGCCGAGATCTGCAACGCGGTGACCGAGATCTGGCAGCCCACCCCGGAGAACCCGGTCATCGTGAACCTGCCGGCGACGGTGGAGATGGCCACGCCGAACGTGTACGCCGACTCCATCGAGTGGATGAACCGGAACCTGGAGCGGCGCGACGCGATCATCCTGTCGCTGCACCCGCACAACGACCGGGGCACCGCCATCGCCGCGGCCGAACTCGGCTACCAGGCGGGGGCGGACCGGATCGAGGGCTGCCTGTTCGGCAACGGCGAGCGCACCGGCAACGTCGACCTGGTCGCGCTGGGCATGAACCTGTTCTCCCAGGGCATCGACCCGCAGATCGACTTCTCCGACATCGACGCGATCAAGCGCACGGTGGAGTACTGCAACCAGCTGCCGGTGCACGAGCGCACTCCGTGGGGCGGTGACCTGGTGTTCACCGCGTTCAGCGGCTCGCACCAGGACGCGATCAACAAGGGCTTCGCCGCGCTGAACGAGGCGGCCGCCAAGGCCGGGGTGCCGGTGGACGAGCACCCGTGGGAGGTGCCGTACCTGCCGATCGACCCGAAGGACGTCGGCCGCACCTACGAGGCGGTCATCCGGGTGAACTCGCAGTCCGGCAAGGGCGGCGTCGCCTACATCATGAAGACCGAGCACCAGCTCGACCTGCCGCGCCGGCTGCAGATCGAGTTCTCCAAGGTGATCCAGCACTTCACCGACAGCGAGGGCGGCGAGGTCGACCCGGAGACCATGTGGGAGGTCTTCAGCAACGAGTACCTGACCGCCACCGCGCCGTTGGAGCTGGTCAGCTCGCACGTGACGGACAACGGCAGCGGCGAGTACTCGATCGAGGCGACCGTGCGGGTGGACGGTGTGGAGCAGCAGATCACCGGCACCGGGAACGGTCCGATCGCAGCGTTCTTCGACGCGCTGGCCGCCATCGGGTACGACGTGCGGCTGCTGGACTACTCCGAGCACGCGATGACGGCAGGCGACGACGCTCGTGCCGCCTGCTACATCGAGTGCGCCATCGACGACAAGATCTACTGGGGTGTCGGGATCGACCCGTCGATCGTCAACGCTTCGCTGCGCGCGGTGGTGTCGGCGATCAACCGGGCATATCGCTGACACGTTGCTGGGCCCGCGGCCGCCTGGCGCGGGCCCAGCTCCCCCGGCGATCCCGGAGACCAGCACACCGGCCCCGATTCCCGGTGTTGAGGTGCTGGTGTCCGGCACCGGCCCCGAAATACCGGTGTGTCGTGTGCAACGCCGTGGCTCGCCCGGATATTCCGGCTGCAGCCGGAATTTCTGGCGTCGGCGGGATCCAGCGCCCGACGCCCGTCGTCCGCTCACCTGGGCGGCCCCTGCGGCCCCGGCCGTCACGGAACGAGAAGCACTTTGCCCACGGTGGCCCTCGACTCCACGGCCGCGTGCGCCTCGGCGGCCTGGTGCAGCGGGAACTTCGTGCTGACTTCCGGCCGAAGGTCACCTTCGGCGGCCGCCGCCAGCGCCCGCGACTCCAGCTCCCGCATGCCACCGGGCCGCTGGAGCAGTCGCCGGTCGATCGCCGGGGCCACCGTGATCCCCCGGTCGATGAGGTCCGCGGCGTCGAGCGGCACCGGCTCGCCGGACGACCACCCGTACACCAGCAGCCGCCCGCCCTGCCCCAGCAGTGCGAGGGCGCCGGCGCCGTACTTGCCGCCAACTCCATCGAGAACGATGGTCGGCTCGCGCTCGCCGAGCGCGGTACGAAGCTGATCCGTCCACCCGGCTCGCGAGTACTCCTGCACGACGTCCGCGCCGAGATCCCGCGCTCGCTCCGCCTTCGCCTCGCTGCTCACCAGCCCGACCGTCAGCGCTCCCGCGTTGCGGGCCGCCTGCAGCAGCAGGCCACCCAGTCCCCCGGACGCCCCGGTGATCAGCACGACGTCGTCGCCGGTGAGCCGCAGATTCGCCAGGATCGCCATGGCCGTGCGCCCGGTACCGATCATCGCGACCGCGACGTCGTCGGCGAGCGAATCCGGCAGCCTGTGCACCGACTCCACGCTGGTCACCGCGCGCTCGGCGTAGCCTCCCGACGCCATGCCGAGGTGGGCCACGACGCGCGCCCCCAGCCACTCGACGTCGACTCCGTCACCGATCGCGTCGATCACCCCGGCGACTTCCCTGCCGGGTGTCATCGGCAACACCGGCCGCGGTCGCGGGCCGTCCCCCCGCCGGATCAGGGTGTCGACGAAGTGCACCCCGGCCACGGTGACGGCGATGCGGACCTGCCCCTCGGCGGGAGCCGGGTCCGGCACCTCCTCGTAGCGCAGGGTCGCCGGTGGGCCGAATTCGTACTGCCGGATCGCGTGCATGCCCCCACGCTAAAACTTCAAGATAAGTAGAGGTCAACCCTTGTTGATCAGCGCGGTTCCTTGACCGCTGCCACGACTTCGGCGTGCAGCAGCTCGACGAGGCGGCACACCGCGGGACGGGCGCGGGAGCTGGGGCGCAGCACCGCGTCGATGTGTCTGGCGGCACGCGTCCCGGCCAGTGGTTTGCGCAACAGCCGCTTCCCGCCGCGGGTGTCGACCGTGTAGCGAGGCAGCAGTGCCACGCCATGCCCGGCCGCGACCAGCGCCTCGGTGATCCTGAAGTCGTTGATCCGGTGCACGATGTTGGCACGGACACCGGTGCGGACGGCCAACGACCGCAGCACGTCGTCGACCGGAAAGCCGATGTCGACCGAGATCCACCGCTCGTGCGCCAGGTCGCTCAGTTCGACCTTCCGCCGCTTCGCCAGCCGGTGCCCGGGCGGAAGCACCACGTCGAGCGGTTCCCGGAGCAAGGGTTCGACGTCCATGCGATCCGTCGGCCAGGGGTCGGCGTGCTCGTCGCGGTGAGTGACCACGACGTCGAAGTCGGCGAGCAGGCCGGGCACTTCCGGCGGCGACATGTCCACGTCACGCACCTCGAGTTCGAGGCCGTCGACCTGCGCGACGCGGTGCAGCAGGCCGGGAAGCACCATGAGCGCGGCGGACGGGAAGATCGCCAGCCGGACTCTGCCGCGGGGACCGGCACGGTAGCTCTCCAGCTCGGCCTCCGCCCGTGCCACCGCTCCGAGCACCTCGTCGGCGTGCACCACGAGGGCCCGGCCCGCGTCGGTCAGCCGCAAGCCGCGGCCGTGCGGCTCGGTCAGCGGAACGCCGACTTCCGCTTGCAGCGCCTTGAGCTGCTGCGACACCGCAGATGGCGTGCAGTGCAGCGCGGCGGCGGCGGCCGCGATGCTGCCGCGGTCGGCGAACTCGCGCAACGCGCGCAACCGGGCAATGTCCATGAAGCAAAGCTACACAAATGCGAAAGAACAATTCGTTTGTCTTCAAGGTCATCTCTGCGCAGTGTGGAGACATGCCCGTCCGTGATCGCCTTCTCGCCACGTCGGTCGCCGTGCTGTGGGGCATCAACTTCCTGGCCATCCACGCCACGCTGGAGCACTTCCCACCGCTGTTCGCGGGCGCGTTGCGGTTCGTCGTCATCGCCGTGCCGACGCTGCTGCTCGTCCCGCGGCCGCAGGTGCCGCTGCGCTGGCTGATCGGCTACGGACTCGGCTTCGGCACCGGGCAGTTCGCGTTCCTGTTCGTCGGAATGCACGCCGGTATGCCCACCGGCCTCGCTTCCCTGGTCTTGCAGGCTTCCGCCCCGTTCACGGTGTTGCTGGGCTGGCTACTGCTCGGCGAGAAGCTCTCCTGGCGAGCCGTCACCGGGATCCTGCTCGCGGTGGGCGGCATGGCCGCCATCGCATGGCGGCGCGCCGAGTACGCGGCCGTGCTGCCGGTGCTGCTCACCGTGCTCGCCGCGCTGAGCTGGGCGATCGGCAACTTGTGCAGCAGGAAGGCGCTGGAAGGCCGGCCCGACGTCAATCCGCTGCACGTGATGCTGTGGATGTGCATCGTCCCGCCGGTGCCGTTGTATGCGCTGTCGGTGATCTTCGAAGGCCCGGCCGCCGGATGGCAGGCGCTGACCACGGTGGCTACGCCCTCCGGGTGGCTGGCGCTGGCCGGGCTGGCCTACATCGTGCTGGCCGCCACGATCACCGGCACGGGCATCTGGACCGCGCTCATGCGGCGCAACCCGGCCAC